>NZ_JBZXEA010000033.1:0-17370 GCF_058725345.1 Pseudomonas sp. DW-iso17
TTAATAATCAAAGGCTTGAGAGTTACTAACTGTTAGGGTCATTCAGATACAACGACGGCGTGGCAATCGCCACCTGCAATTGCTGCAGCAACTCCGGGCGATGGGCATGGGGCCGCAGCAGCGCCGGGCTTTTGTTGCCGAGGATGAATTCGATCTCGCGGTACTGAAACGACTGGAACCCCGACGACTGCCCCAGGAACGGGCGAATCGCCTTGTATTCCGACGGGGTCATGGTCGCCAGCACCGCCCAGGCGTGCACCAGTTGATCGAAGATCCGCGACACCCGCGCCAGCATCTTGAACGCCGGTGGCAGCTCACCCAGGCGCACATGTTCCCTGGCAGCCTTGAGTTCGTGCAGCATCAATTTCATCCACAGCTCCGAGGTCTGGTGCTGGATGATGAAGAGCATTTCGTTGTGGTCTGGCGACAGCGGGTGCTGGGCGCTGAGGACTTTGCCCAGGTCCAGGTAATCGCCATAGCTCATGGACTCGGAAAAATTCAGTTCGGCGTTATGCCATTCTTCCGGCGGTTGGTAATCAGCTGAAAAAGGACATTGGCTCATCGCGTGGGCTCCTTGAGCGGGCGGAGAATGGCGCGCACGGGGCTCGCGTCCAGGTTGGCGAAGCGCAGCGGCAGCGCGATCAGTTCATAGTCGCCCTCCGGTACGTCATCGAGCACGATGCCTTCGAGGATCGCCATGCCATGGCGCGCCACGGCGTTGTGGGAATCCATGGTCTTGGATTGTTGCGGGTCCAGGGACGGTGTATCGATACCGATCAGGCGCACCCCCAGGCTGGCCAGCAGCTCAATGGTCTGGGGGGCGATGGCGGTGAAGTTCGAATCCCAGTCGGTGAGTGGCGCTTGTGGATAAGTGCGCAGCAGCACGCGCTCCGGCAGGTTATCCACACGCCCTTGCAACTGATGGGGCTGCACCAGAGCGCCGCTGCCCAGGCAATGCAATACCCGGCACGGGCCCATGTACACATCCAGCGATACCTCGCCAATCGGCGCCCCATCGGCGCAGTAATGCAGCGGCGCATCCACATGGGCACCGGTGTGCGGCGACAGGGTGACGCGCCCCACATTTACCGGACACTCCGGGCCGAACTGCCACACGCGCTCTTCCTGGAACGGTGTATCGCCCGGCCAGGTCGGGGTGGCCGTGCTCAAGGGCGGGCTGATATCCCACCACGTTTTTATTGGTTTCATTGCAAGGCTCTCACGGGGTACTGGGGTGAATGATACGAGGGCCAGCTCTGAATTTTCTTGCGAATTCTGGCGCGCCACGGGAAATATTTCGCAGTTACTGCGAGGAAACAGCGGTTTGATGCACAGATCTGTCGCTCAGATACACCAAGACCTCCTGTGGGAGCCGGGCTTGCCCGCGATAGCGGAGTGTCAGGCAATGGAGATGCTTGTTGTGCCAGCGTCATCGCGGGCAAGCCCGGCTCCCACAGGGGACTGCGGTGTTCAGGTGACTGCGCTTCTGGGCATCCCAATGTCGAGTTCAGACCACTGGCGCAACGCCCGAGGCCTTAGGGTTGAGCTTTCCCTTCCCTGCCTCGGAGTCATCATGACCAAGCCCATCACCGTACTACGCGACACCCACCCACTGCCGGTCCTGGATGCCTGCAAATGGGAAAAGCTTGAAGGCGACCCGCACACCGTCAACCTCAACGCCTACACCAGCGAAGACGGCAGCAAGATCATGGGCACCTGGATCTGCACACCGGGCAAGTGGTACGTGGAATACGTGAAGTGGGAATACTGCCATTTCCAGGAAGGCTACTGCGTGATCACGCCTGAAGGCATGGAGCCGATCCACTTGCGGGCTGGGGATATCTTTGTGGTGGAACCGGGGATGAAAGGAACGTGGGAAGTGGTCGAGACGGTGCGTAAGTATTTTGTGTTTGCCTGACCCAGCAAAAGCTGTGGCGAGGGAGCTTGCTCCCTCGCCACAGGTTTTTATTTGGGCTTGCGATAGCTGTTGATGATCGCCGAGAAGTCCTTGCCCCCTTCCCCACGCTGGCTCATCGATTGATACAGCTGCTGGGCCACTGCGCCGAGGATCACCGGCTGGTGCACCTGGCGTGCAGCTTCGGTGGCCAGGCCCAAATCCTTGAGCATCAGGTCGGCACCAAAACCACCGGTATAGCCACGCGATGATGGCGCGGTCTCGATCACGCCTGGCCAAGGATTGTAGGTATCGGAACTCCAGCAGCGCCCCGTGGAGCTGTTGATGATGCCGGCCAGCACTTGTGTATCAATGCCAAGTGCATCGCCCAGGGCCATGGCTTCACTGACGCCGACCATGCTGATACCCAGCAGCAGGTTGTTGCAGATCTTGGCGATTTGCCCAGTGCCGACATCGCCGCAGTGCACGATATTGCGGCCCATCTGCGCCAGCACCGGTTGCAGGGTGGCGAACAGTTCCGGGTTGGCGCCAACCATAAAGGTCAGCGTCCCGGCCTGGGCACCGCCGGTACCACCGGAGACCGGCGCATCGGCCACGGCCACACCTTGTTTGGCTGCCGCAGCCGCTACTTCACGGATGGTTTGCGGGTCAATGGTGCTGCAATCCACGGCGGGGATGCCTTTGCCGATGCCGGCGAGTACACCGTCTTCATTCAGCCACACGCTGCGCACGTGGGCGGCGGCCGGCAGCATGGTAATCACCAGTTCGGCGCCCTGGGCCGCATCACGCGGCGAGCTGCTGATGGTGCCGCCCAGTTCGGCGAGTTCCTTGAGTACCGCCTGGTTCAGGTCGAACAGGTTAAGCGCGTGCCCAGCCTTGATCAGGTTGCGGGCCATGGGCGCACCCATGTTGCCCAGGCCGATAAATGCAATCTTCATGATCGTCTCCCAGGTTCAGCGCAGGTTAATGGTGGTGTTGACGCCATCGTTGACCGTGTCATCGTCGAACCAGCGGCTGGTGACGGTTTTGGTCTGAGTGTAGAACTGCACCACTTGCTTGCCGTAAGGGCCCAGGTCGCCGAGCTTGGAACCGCGGGAGCCGGTGAAGCTGAAGAACGGCACTGGCACCGGGATGGGGATGTTGATGCCGACCTGGCCCACATCGATTTCGCTCTGGAATTTACGCGCCGCCGCACCGCTCTGGGTGAACAGACCTGTGCCGTTGCCGAACGGGTTGGCGTTGACCAGGGCGATGGCTTGATCGAGGGTGTCGACTTCCAGCACCACCAGCACCGGGCCGAAGATTTCCTCGGTGTAGATGCGCATGTCGGTGGTCACGCCCGAAAAAAGAGTCGGGCCGACAAAGTTACCTTGTTCGAAGCCCGGCACCTTGATATCGCGGCCATCCAGCTCCAGCTTGGCGCCTTCTTTCACGCCGCTTTCGATCAGTTCAAGGATGCGTGCCTTGGCGCGCTTGGAAATCACCGGGCCGACATCCGTGCCGGCTTCGCTGCCTGCATTGACCTTGAGCTTTTGTGCCAACGCCTTGAGATCTGGCAGCCACTGCTTGGCCGCACCCACCAGCACCACCACCGAGGTGGCCATGCAACGCTGGCCCGCCGCGCCGAAACCGGCGCCGACCAGGGCGTTGAGGGTGTGCTCGCGGTTGGCATCCGGCAGCACCACCGCGTGGTTCTTGGCGCCCATCATCGATTGGACGCGTTTGCCGTGCTTGCCTGCCAGGTCATAGACATGGGTGCCGACGGCCGTCGAGCCGACGAAGGACACCGCCTTGATGTCTTTGTGGGTGCACAGTGCATCCACCACGCTCTTGCCGCCGTGCACCACGTTGAGCACGCCCGCCGGTACGCCGGCTTCCAGCGCCAGCTCCACCAGGAGCATGGTCGACAACGGGTCTTGCTCGGAAGGCTTGAGTACGAAGGTGTTACCGCAGGCAATCGCCATCGGGAACATCCACAGCGGAATCATCGCCGGGAAGTTGAACGGGGTGATGCCGGCGCATACGCCGATAGGCTGGCGCAGGGTGTAGGTATCCACGCCGCCGGCCACGTTCTCGGCGAACTCGCCCATTTGCAGGGTGCCGATGGAACAGGCGTGTTCGACCACTTCCAGTCCACGGAAAATATCGCCCTCGGCATCGGCAATGGTCTTGCCCTGCTCGGCGCTGAGGACTACAGCAATGCGCTTGGAATGTTCGCGGATCAAGGCTTGCAGCTTGAGCATGATGCGCATGCGCGCGCCGATCGGTGTCAGCTTCCAGGTCTGGAAAGCGCGATGGGCAGCGTCAATGGCGGCGTTGACTTCATCGGCAGTGGCGAACGGGACTTTGGCCAGCACTTGCTGAGTGGCCGGGTTGACGATGTCTTGCCACTCGGTGGTTTTGGACTCGACCCACTCGCCGTTGATCAGCAACTTGACCTGTTGCACGGAAATATCGGCAGATGCGTTCATATGGTCTCCAGAATCTTGTCGTTATGCAGAGAACCAAGGCGTTGAATCGCCTTGAAGAATGAGGCGTTCGGACTGTTTTTGGAGTATAGATGTGCAAATCTCTAATAAGAACGTACATAAAAGCCGGTCCAATATGCAAAAAAACATCACCTCCCTGGGCGCCCTGAACTGGGATGACCTGAAGTTTTTCCTCGAAGTGGCGCGCACCCGCAAGGCCAGCGTGGCCGCCAAGCGCCTGGCGGTGGACTACACCACCGTGTCGCGACGCATCAGTTCACTGGAAGTGTCCCTCGGCACGCTGCTGTTCGAAAAATCCCGGACCAACGGCTTCGTGCTCACCAGCGAAGGCCAGCGGTTGCTGGGTTATGCCGAATCCATCGAAAGCACACTGCACATGGCCTGCGAACAGGTGTCCGGGTCCGGCGTGGCACTGTCGGGCCATGTGCGCATGGGTTGCACCGAAGGCTTCGGCAGCTTCTTCGTCACCCCGCAACTGAGCCATTTCGTCGACACTTATCCCGCGATCTCGGTGGACATCCTGCCCCTGCCCCACTTCATCAGCCTGTCCAAGCGCGAAGCCGACATCGTCATCGCCCTGGAACGCCCGGAACACGGACCGTATGTGTGCTGCAAACTGTGCGACTACAAACTGCAGCTGTACGCCACCCAGGACTACCTCGACCAACACCCGCCGATTCGCACACCTGCGGACTTGGCCGAGCATCCATTTATCAGCTACGTGGATGACCTGGCGTTCAGCTCGGAGCTGCTGTACCTGGCCAACGTCGTGCCCGGCGCCAGCGCGAGTTTGCGCAGCACCAGCGTGATCGCGCAGTACGTGGCGGCGCAGCAAGGCCGGTCGATGGCGATATTGCCGTGCTTTCTGGCAGCGCAGGACCCGCGGTTGTTGCCGGTGCTGGGGGAGCAGATCGCGATTACGCGACAGTTCTGGATGTATTGCCGGGAGGATTTGAGGAAGTTGAAGCGGATTACGTTGTTGTGGGATTACATCCGGGAAGTGACGGAGCAGAATCAGGGGTTGTTGATGGGGGAGACGCGGGAGATCAGGTTTGCAGACTGAATGTGGGAGCTGGCTTGCCTGCGATAGCGGTGCATCAGCAAAAGCTATATCTACCGATCAACCGCCATCGCAGGCAAGCCAGCTCCCACATATTGAATGCATTTCAGCTGGGGGAAGCAGAACCCGCTTAGTCTGCGATTACTACAATTGACACCCGGCGATTCTCGGTGCGGCCTGCTGTGGTCGTATTCGGCGCCACCGGCTCGCTGCTGCCCAGGCCGCGCAGTTGGATGTTTTCTTCTTTCATGCCCACGCGGGTCAGCACCTTGCCCACGCTTTTGGCGCGGCGCAGGGACAGGGCCACGTTGTAGGGTTCTTTGCCGGAGGCGTCGGTGTGGCCGTCGACACGCACACGCTCGATACCCGCGCCTACCAGGGCCTGGCCGATGCGTTCGACGATGTCGGTGCTGGGTTTGTTGAGGGTTTCGACGTCACTGCCAAACAGCACTTTGCCGGACAGGCCGAAGGCCCAGCCTTCATCGGTCAGCTCGAAGCCTTGTTGTTTGAGCACGGCGACTTGCGCCGGGGTCAGGCCTTTGGGTGGCGTCTGGCAGCCGCTGAGGGCCAGGAAAGCGACGAGTAAAGAAACAAATAAAATGCGTGTGTTAGCGAACAAGGGAATCAACTCCTGTGTTGAACGTTGACGACGGGATGCTCCGACTCCGCCGTTTGCTGGCCGCCCGAGGACAATCGTTTGGCCTGGTACATCGCCGCGTCGGCGGCGTTGAGCAAGGTGCCGGGAGTGGCGCCATGCTCGGGATAAATGGCAATACCGATGCTGAGGGAGGTCAACACCTGGGTATCACCTGGCAGGGGGATCGGCATGTCCATGCTGGCAATGATTTTGTCGGCGATGCGATGGGCGTCTTCGGCCTTGTGCAGGGGCGCCAGTAATACCGCGAATTCATCACCGCCCAGGCGCGCCACCAGGTCGTCCTCGCGCAGTTGCGCCCGCACGCGGTCGGCAACGGCCACCAGCACGGCATCGCCAGCGGCATGACCGAAGCTGTCGTTGATGTCTTTGAAGCGGTCGCTGTCGAGGAACAACACCGCCACCCGCTCGTTGACCTTGGCGGCGCTGCGCAAGGCGCGGATCAGCCGGCCTTCGAAGAACGCGCGGTTGGGCAGGCCGGTGAGGCTGTCGTGGCTGGCCTGGTGGGCCAGGGTTTCGTTTTCGCTTTGCAGGTGGCTTTGCCAAGCCTCCATCTCACCGAGCAGGGCATTGAAGTCGCTGCCCAGGCTGTCGAGCTCGGCGATCTGCGCCGAGGGTACGCGGCGGTCGAAGTCTCGTTCGCTGCGGGCGGCGTGGGCGACGGCGGCCAGGCGTTGCAATGGCACGGTGATGCCATTCAATAGACGCCGCGACAGGTGCAATGCCACCCAGGCGCTGAGCGCTGTGCAGATCAAAATCCCGACCAGACCGCTGAGCAAAAAGCGCAACAGGCTGCCACCGTGGCCGACCAGGTGGATGCTGCCGACAGTTTGCCCCTGGCGCAGAATCGGCTGGCTGATGGGCTGTTCGAGCAGGGCGTGCGCTATTTGCAGCTCGACCCGTGACAACATGCCGGTTTCCGGGCGAACCCAGCGCGCCAGCAGCTTGCCGTTGATATCAAATACTTCTGCCTGGGCCACTTCTTCGGTGGAGGCAATCAGGCTCAGGGCTTCGGTGGCCGCCGCGCTATCGTTGAACACCACGGCCGCTTCCACGGTGTAGTTGATGGAGCGGGCGATCAGGTGCAGGTTGTGCTCGGCGTAAACCCGCAGGGCCAGCACGCCGAGCAGAGTCAGGGAAACACTGGCCAGGGTCACCGCTACCAGCGCCAGGATCATATGCCCGCGGGCAATCACCGAACGCAGGGTCGGCCGCACTTTATCGCGGCTCATGAGCCAGGCGCTCGACGGCGAGACAACTGCAACACACTGGGATGGATACGCACGCCGCTGCGGGCGACGGAATCCAGATTGACCTCGAATGACACCTGCTCATCGCTGACCCGCAGGCAGAACAGGCTGCCCACCGTGCATTGGTCGCCCCCTTCGCTGATGCTGAGCACAGGGTGACCAATCAACGAAGTAAACAGGCGGTTGCGTTCGTCAGGCGTGATTTTGCCGATGTAGATGGCGTCGCAGGCATTGACGATATCCGGATGATCGACCAGCAGGCGCCGCACCCGCACCGGACGACCGGTGGCCTGGGTAGTGCCTTTGACCAGGTCATCGGTGTACTGAGTCGGCCCGACAATGCACAGCCGCAATTGCGCAGGCTCCACCGGCCACCGCGCGTAGCTGAGAATACCCAGCACGACCTGGGTGACCGCCTGGGCGCGCTGCTCGGCGAGGCTGGGCGTCTGCGCCCATACCTGCGGCGCGAGCAGGCACAGAACCGCCACCCGCAACATGCGTCTCCAGCTCAAACTGCGCTCTGTGGGCGAGACAGCCACGTTCATGCAGCACTTCTCTCAGGTATTTTCCAGGGTGATGCCGCAACGATAGCACAGCGGCGGGAACCCCCGCGCAGCACGGCTGGCACGGGGCCTACTATTTTTTCAGAAAAATCAGACATCTGAATCAGAAATATTTCATGACCTATCAGTCAGTTTTTTCCGGTGCGGCGTCCAACTCCAGCATCAACCCGCTCAAACGCTTGACCTTGCGCCGTACCGCCTCTTCAAACACGCCACCCCGGGGCTCGATCAAGCTGAACCAGCGCTTGGCGCGGGTAATACCGGTATAGATCAATTCTTTGGTCAGCACCGGGTTCAAAGCATCCGGCAGGATCAGCGCCGTATGGATGAACTCCGAGCCCTGGGATTTGTGTACGGTCATCGCATACACGGTTTCGACATCATTCAAGCGGCTGGGCAGCACGAAACGTACGCCACCCTGGCCATCGTTACGTGGGAAGGCCACGCGTAGCACGTGGGGGCCGCCATCGCTTTCGGGCAGTTTCAGCGCGATGCCGATGTCGCCGTTCATCAGGCCCAAGCCATAGTCGTTACGGGTCATCAAGACCGGACGGCCCTCGTACCACTGCTCGTCGCCTTCGATCAGGCGGACTTTGCGCAGGGCCGCGGTGATGCGCTGGTTCAGCCCTTCAACCCCCCAGGGCCCTTTGCGCACGGCACAGAGCAATTGGAACGCATCAAAGGCTTGCAACAATTGTTGCGCCCAATAGGTCCAGGCCGGGTCATCGCGCGGCGTATCCAGAGGTGGACGTGCCGATTGCAGCAGGTTCAGGTAGTAGCGATAACCCTGGGCGCCGTCGCCCTGCCCGTCCAGCACCAAGCGCTCAAGGGCGTGGTCATGCTCGCCCTTGAGGCTTAGGCAAAACAGGTCGTCATGACGGCGCGCGGCCAGCAACTGACGAGCCTCTTCGGCATTCTGCTGGTTGACCCAGCGCGCCAGTTGGCCGATGCCGCTGCCTTCGCCGAAACGACGCGAATAGCGCAGCATCACCACCTGCTGGGCCAGGGGATGACGGGCATCGAGGTCTTCTTGCAGGCCGCTGGCACTGAGGTCTTCGCCGCTGACCGCTTGCAGCCATTGCAGAGTCTGCGGGCTGTACCAGCCGGCTTCGGCGTCACGGCACAAATCGTCGAGTACCGCACCGGCCTCCACCGACGCCAACTGGTCCTTGTCGCCCAGCAATACCAGACGCGCATGGGGCGGCAAGGCATCGAGCAGGTTGGCCATCATTTCCAGGTCAATCATCGAGGCTTCATCCACCACCAGCACGTCCAGCGGCAATGGATTACCCAAGTGATGCCGGAAGTGGCGGGTGCCCGGACGGCTGCCCAACAGGCGATGAACCGTGGTGACCTGGGTCGGGATTTTTTCCCGCACGTCGTCGGGCACTGTCAGTGACAGCACTTGCTGGCTGATGGATTCGGTCAGGCGCGCAGCGGCTTTACCGGTGGGCGCAGCCAGGCGAATACGCAACGGGCTGCCGGACTCCACAGCGGGTGCCTGCAACAACGCGAGCAGGCGCACCACGGTGGTGGTCTTGCCGGTGCCGGGGCCGCCGGTGACGATACTGAAGGCGCCGCGGGTTGCCAGGGCACAGGCAAGCTTTTGCCAGTCAATTACACCGTCGGGCGCCGGTTGGTCGAACAGGCGGTTGAGGCGTTGTGGCAAATCGGCAGCTGCGGGCTCCACGTTCGCAAGGCGCAGGCGCAGGGCGCGGTCGATACGTCGCTCGTAGGTCCAGTAGCGGCGCAGGTACAGGCGCTTGCCAGACAACACCAACGGACGACTCTGGGCCGCGTCGCTGCCATCGACCGCCAGCGCTACCAATGGGCTGCACGCCAGGGCATGGCACCAATGGGCACCGTCCAGGTCGTGCAGCAATTGCGACGGCAGCAGCATGGCGCCAGTGTGCAGGTCGCCTTCGGGCGGCAATGACAGGGCGAAGTCCGGCGCCTTGAGGGTTTCGAACAGGTCAAGGCAGACGTGACCATGGCCCAGTTGATGGCTGGTCAAGGCGGCCGCCAACAAGACCAAGGGGTCGGCCTGGGCGTCAAGCTCATGCAGGAAGCCGACGAAGGCTTTGTCCAGGGCCCGCAACCAGCCACGCTCGACCCAACGCTCAAGCAACTGCACCAGGTCGGTGGCGCGACTCAGCGGTGCCAGCTCCTCTAGCGGTAACGGCGACAGGCTCATAGCAACACTCCTTGTTCCCAGACGGGCTCGACCTTGGGCGGGATAGGCTTGCCCTGGAACAGCAGATCCAGACTTTCGATCAGCTCGCGGGGCGGCCGGGTAAAATACGCCCCCTGGCTCACCGACTGGGTGCCACGCAGAAACAGGTACAGGGCGCCGCCGACGTGCTGGTCGTAGTCATAATCAGGCAGGCGCGCCTTGAGCTGGCGGTGCAGGGCCAGCAGGTAAAGTACGTATTGCAGGTCGTACCGATGCTCAAGAATCGAGTGCTCCATGGCTTGCTGGGTGTAGGCCGAATCGTCGGGGCCGAGCCAATTGGATTTGTAGTCCGCCACGTAGTAGCGGCCATCGTGTTCGAACGTCAGGTCGATAAACCCCTTGAACATGCCGTTGAGCAGCACCGGCTCAGCGGCCACACGGGAAACACCGCCGTGGGTGTGCAGGCACACCAGTTTGTCGAGGGCCAGCACATCGACTGTGTGACTGGCGAACCAGAACTCCATTTCGATCTGGTACTGCTGAAGGCCGCTTAAGGTCACGTGGTCGTTGTACAGCGGCAACGGCGTTTGCAACAGATGACCCAGCCAGCCGCTGAGGGTGACGATCCAGCCTTCCCAGTTGCGGCGGTTACAACGTGCGCCCACGGCTTTTTCGATGGCCTCGGGCGTCACGTTGAAACCCTCTTCACCGGCCCACTCCAACAAGCCGTGGAGGAAGGTGCCTGGATTAGGACCGCGTGGGAAACGATGAATATCACCGCCGGACGCCGCCACTTCCCGTGGCGCATCGGGGTCGAGGCGTTCGTCATCGAACAGTTTCTGGGCCTGGGGGCTTTCCGGTGCTTCAAGACTGGCGGCGCTCATGCTGTCGCCAATGCGCAAGGCACTGTAGGAAGCAATCCACCAGTTTTCCGTGGCCTTACGTTCAGGCAGCAATGGTGCGAGCAGGGTCGCTTGATTGCGCGGCGGGTGGAACAGGATGTCTTGGGCGTCCGGCACATGGTCATAACCGATGGCCGCGCAGCCTTGCTGCAAGTCCAGCAACCAGCGCGCCAGACCCGCTGATTCGCCTAACGACGCGCCAGCACCAAGCAAATAGCCCAACGCCGACAGGTGCAAGACCGAGCTGCTGTTATTGCCGCGCTTGAGGTCGGCGATGCCTAGCCAGCAGGCGTGTTTGGCGCGGGTCAAGGCCACATAGAACAAACGCAGGTCTTCGGCCAGGCGCTCATCGTCGGCTTGGGCGATCAGCTCGACCGTGGGTCGCAGGCTGACGTGGGACTTGCCCTGTCCATCGTGGTAATGCAGCGGCAAGCGACTGCCGTCCACAGGCTTGGCCGAACAGATGAACGGCAAGAACACCAGGTCGTATTCCAGGCCCTTGGATTTGTGGATGGTCACCACTTTGACCAGTTGCTCGTCGCTTTCCAGGCGCAGGATCTGCTCTTCACCGGCCTGTCCCGACAGCGCCAGATGCTCGGCCAAATGACGGATCAACGCCTGCTCGCCATCCAGTTCCGAGGCGGCCTGTTGCAACAATTCACTGAGGTGCAACAGGTTGGTCAGCACCCGCTCGCCATCACTGCGGGCGATGAGGGTTTGCGGCAGCTTGAAGTCGTGGAGCAGGCGACGCAGCATCGGCAACACGCCTTGGGTACGCCAGATGGCACGGTAGCCACGGAACTGCATCACCCGTGATTCCCACGCCAGTTCGTCCTGATTCAGACGCTCCAGCTCCGATAGGGACAGGTTCAGGGTGACGCAGGCCAGGGCGGCACGCAGCGGGCGTTCGACATCGGGTTCGGCGCAAGCCTTCAACCAGGCCAACAGGTCATGGGCTTCCTGGGCGGCAAACACCGAGTCTTTATCCGACAGGTACACACTGCGCACGCCACGGCGGGCCAGTTCGGCACGCACGGCCTGGGCTTCCTTGCCATCGCGCACGAGGATGGCGATGTCTGACGGCAACACGCCCTTGAGGTTACCCTCTATTACAAAGCCCGCCGTGCCTTGCTGCCCACCGTTGAGCAGCGCAACGATTTGCGTGGCGCAGGCGGCGGCCAGGTGTTGACGGTAAACCACGTTGGAAATCGGCTGGTCGGTGGGCAGGTGCCAAAGGTTCATGGCCGGCATTGGTTGGCCGTCGACCTGCAGGTGTTCGCTGCGGCCTTGGGACAGCACCGGGTGAAACGGCACCGGGTTATCCCCATTGGGCTCACGGAACAGGAACGCACCACGACCGGTCTCCGCACGCTGGAACACGTGATTCACCGCCTCGACCATCGCATGGCTGGAGCGGAAGTTGGTGCCCAGGGTGTGATGACGGCCGGTGGTGGATTGCCGGGCGCGCAGGTAGGTGTAGATGTCGGCGCCGCGAAAGGCGTAGATCGCCTGCTTGGGGTCGCCGATCAGGAACAGGCCGCTGTCGAGGTGGTTTTCTTCGATGCGGTAGATGCTGTCGAAGATGCTGTATTGCACCGGGTCGGTGTCCTGGAATTCATCGATCAGGGCCACCGGGAATTGCTCGCGGATCACGCTGGCCAGGCGCTCGCCACCGTCTGCCTGGAGGGCGGCGTTGAGGCGGATCAGCATGTCGTCAAACCCCATCTCGGCGCGGCGACGTTTCTCTTCCTCGAAGCGTTTGCCGACCCAGCCGGCAGCGTGTTGCAGCACCGCCGCGTCGGGCGTTGGCAAGGCGTCGAGGCTGGCTTTGAGGCTGGCCATGGCCTCGATGCCAGGGTGCTGCGGCGGCTCGCCTTTCCACGCTTCGGCCATGCCGTCAGGCGTCAGGCGGGTGAAGCCGGTGCCGATGTCCAGTTCTTCCAGGGTTTCGTCAGCGGCCCAGGCGCTGATCTTTTCGAACCAGGGCTCGAAGTAGCGCGCTTGCATCTTGCGCCCATCGACCGCCTTGGCGGCCACGGCTTGCAGGCAGATATCCCGCAGCTCGGCGGCCCATTGTTGCCAGGGTGCCTTGAGAGCAACCAGCGCGGCACGACGTTCTTGCAGGCAGGCGGTGATCAGTTCGGCTGGCTCGCGGGTTTCGTCGGTGGGCCGCTCGCTGCCGAACAACGCACGCACCCGTGGCATCAGCGCCGCGGGGCCGCCCCAATGGTTGCGCACCCAGTTGAGGGCATCGTCGTGCATTGGGTAGCAGAACAATCGCCAGTAGTCGCGCAGCACTTCGCCCAGCAGGTCGCTATGGTCAGTTTCCAGGGTCTGGGTGAACAGGCTGCCGCTGTCGAACGCATGTTCGCGCAGCATGCGCTGGCACCAACTGTGGATCGTCGAGACGGCGGCTTCATCCATCCATTGGGCGGCGATGTCCAGCCGATTGGCGCAGGCGGGCCATTGCTGCGGTTCATATTGCTCACGCAGGTCGGCAATCAGCGCATCAGGCTGCTCGATTTCGTCACGGAAAAAGCGCGCGGCTTCGGCCAGGCGGATGCGGATGCGTTCACGCAGCTCCTTGGTGGCGGCGTCGGTGAACGTCACCACGAGGATTTGCGGTGGCAGCAGTTCGCGGCCGAAACCGGACTCACCACCGCCGTGGCCGAGCACCAGGCGCAGGTACAAGGCGGAGATGGTGAAGGTCTTGCCGGTGCCGGCACTGGCTTCAATCAACTGGCTGCCTTTGAGCGGGAACGCCAGGGCCAAGGGTTTGCCGATCATGCGTCAGCCTCCGTGCTGGAAAGCGATCGCCAGGGGGCGTTGATCAGCGGGCGATACAGGGTTTCGCACCAGCCTTCGAACTCTTCACTGGCGACCAGGGCCGCGTAGTCGGGAAATTGCCGCGTAAGGGCAGGCGTTTCGCGGCGTTCGCCGTCTGTGGTGATGCCATCGCCTTCATAGGCTTTGCTCGCTGCCGCTTGGGCCTTGGCGGGGTCAGTCTGGCCGAGCCAGGCGAACGCGGTTTTCACCGCGACCGGTAGCGGCGCGCTCATTCCCGTGTGCCAGGCCAACAGCAGGTTACCGAGGATGTCCTCGGCGCCGGCCTTGTCCAGTGGGGCCAACAACAAGGTGTCGTCACTGGCTACAAGGCCGGTGCTCAAGGGCAGGCCACAGGCGCAGGCCACCACGTGATTGACCCAAGGGCGGATGAGGCGGTGCCACTTGCGTGTCTTGATCGAGCCAATACTGTTGGGGATGGTGGTGACGCTTAACAGTCCGCCATCACTGCGTCGGTGCAGACCGCTGATCCAACCTTCCAGCTGGATACCTTGGTACGCAAAGCTGATCGGTTCAGCGCCAGTATGCGGGGTGGGCCACAGCGCTAGAAGGTGTTGATAGCGTTGCACCAGGTCCGGCAACGGCTCGATCAACTCGTTACGCAGGCATTCACCGAAACCGACCATCGGCAGCAGGCCGCTGCCTTGCAGGCGCAGGGCCTGGGCGTTGAGCGCCTGATCGAGTTGGTCGGGTTGGGTGAGGGCCGCGTTCAGCAGGCTGTCGCTTAAGCTGTAGCGTTGCAATGCGTCCAGCACGAAGGGTTCTTCATCAGCCAGGGGCACTTCAGCGGCTTCGAAGAATACTTTCAGGCGCTGGCTGAAGAAGTGTTTGACCGGATTGCGCAGGAAGTCCTGTAACTGGCCAAGGCTCAGGGGTTCTTCCTGTTGGTGAGGGGTCAAGCCTTGCTCTTGGGTGATGACCGCCGGTGCCTGATGCAGCAATTGCCATTCGCGGGCATAGCTGAACAGCGAATCGCCTTCGTGGAAGTAGCGTGCGCTGAAGGGTTGCAGCGGGTGCTCTTGGGTCATTGCGTCGAGCAGCGGCTGATCATTGTTGGCGTGCTGCCAGCCGCTGGCCAAGTGGTCGCGCAGTTGGCCGATCAGTACCGAGGCCGGGCGATCACTGTTGTCACGGATGCTGCGGCCTACCCAGCTGATATACAGCTGGTCACGGGCTGACAGCAGCGCTTCGAGCAGTAAGTAGCGGTCGTCTTCACGGCGAGAACGGTCGCCGGGGCGGTAATCGCTGCCCATCAGGTCAAAATCCAGGGGTGGCTGGGCCCGCGGGTAATCGCCGTCGTTCATGCCGAGCAGGCAGACCAGCTTGAACGGGATCGCACGCATGGGCATGAGCGTACAGAAATTGACCGCTCCCGCCAGGAAGCGCTGGGACAGGCGCCCCTGATCCAATCCGGCAAGCCATGCCTCACGTACTACCGTAAGGGGTAACTCGTCTTGCAAGCCGACGGATTCGCAGGTTTCCAGCCAGGTTTCTCTTAGCTGTTCGAGCTGGCCCAGCAGGTAGTCATCGTGCTCGCTGCTGGGCAGGAAAAACAGCTGCATCAACCGTTGTAGACGCTCGCCCCAGGCCTGTGGCGCGGCGGGTTCCGATAGCGCTTGATGGGCATCGTGCAAGGCGTCGAGCAAGCCGACCAGCGGGCCGATCAAGGCCGCATCGAGGCCACCGATTTCGTCATAAGGTTCAATACCGTCGCAGGCCGTGCCGGTGCCGACGGCATAGCCCAGCAGCATACGGCGCAGGCCGAATCGCCAGCTGTTCTGCTCCAGTTCCGCGGGCAGACCCAAACCGGCGCGTTGCTCGGCATTCAGGCCCCAGCGGATGCCGGCCCCTTCGATCCAGCGATGCAAGGTGGGCAGGTCACGCTCTTTGATGGCGAAGCGTTCGCGCAGGGCCGGGACGTCGAGCAGATCGAGGATTTCGCTGACGGGGAAGCGGCTGTCGGGGAGTTTGAGCAGGTGCTCCACAGCAATCAACAGCGGGTCGCGGCCACGTTGACCTTGGTCTGTGAGGGTGAAGGGGATAAAGCGTGGGTCATGGCGTTCGAGCTGGCCGAAGACCGCGCGAATATGCGGTGCGTAGCTGTCGACGTCGGGGACCATGACGATGATATCCCGAGGGCGCAAGGTGGGGTCGGCGCTGAAGCGATGAAGTAATTGGTCGTGGAGGATTTCTACTTCGCGCTGGGCGCTGTGGGCGATATGGAAACGGATCGAAGTATCGCGTTGCAAGTCGACAGCGGGCCACCGTTCACGGGTTTCATTCAACGGGCGCAGTTCAAGGATATCGTCCTGGAGTTGGTTGAGCAGCGTGGTGGGTTCGCTGTCGCTGAACAGGTCGATACGACCGTCGCGAAATGCGGCGCGGTAGCTGTTGGGATCATCGTAGCTGTCCAGCAGACTGATGTAATCACGGCCCTGCTTGCCCCAGGCAGCGAGCAGCGGATGGGCGTGCTGGTGCAAAGTTTGTGGGTCGATAGTGACGGGCATGCCCGCTTTGCGCGCCTGGCGTTTGTATTCGTTACGCAGCAAGTCTTTGTCGGCGACGATGTCCGACCAATGATGGCGGCAGGGGTTATGCACGCAGAGCAGGACCTGGCTGAAACGGGCCAGACCCGCCAAGGCTTCCAGCGCCTGGGCCGGCAGCGATGAGATGCCGAAGACGATCACCCGGGGAGGCAAGCCGGGCGGTGCTTGTTCAAGGCTGTTGATGCGCTCGATGAAACGCTGATGTACACCGGCCCGACTTTCGGCCATGCCTGCTTCACCCACATCCAGCAGCAGCGCGCGCCACAGCTCGGCTTGCCAGCAGTTGGCTGGGTTGAGCGGTTTGGACTCACCTCGACCATTGCGCAGTTGATGCCGGCCTGCGGCCCAATCCTCCAGCCAGTCGGCACGGTAGACCTGGTATTGGTCGAAGAGGTCAGCCAGGCGCTCGGCGAGTTGGTAGCGTTTGCGCAGGTCGGTGTCTTGCGTCAGGAAGCGTTGCAGAGGTTCGAAGTGCGGTTGGTCGATCAGCTCGGGTAACAGACGCATGAGGCGCCAGGTCAGCGGGGCTTTATCAAGCAGGGACTTGGGCGGGATTTCGTCGCGGCCCAGGACCATGCGATAGAGCTGCCACATAAAGCTGCCAGGCAGTTGTACGTCGATGGCTGCGGCAATGCCACAGCCGCCCATATCATCTTCTTGCGGATCTTCAGCCAAGGCCAGCTTCAGCCACTGGGCGATGCCGTTACTTTGTACCAGGGCGATTTCGTTTTCCAAAGGCGCCAGTGGGTAACGGCGCATCCAACTGACCACCAGGCTGCGCAGTTCGTCCAGGCGGTTGCCGTGAACCACCATGAATCCAGGGCTGAGGGACGTCGCGTCCGGCATAACGGCTTCCTTGGGAAAAGCAAAATCGAGGGGTGGACTTTAGCACTGTGGCGCACGGGGCGGGCACAGCCTGACAGGCGTGCGGGGACAAGGCGGACACTTTTCGAGCGCCCAAAACAAAACCCCA
>NZ_JBZXEA010000034.1:0-16883 GCF_058725345.1 Pseudomonas sp. DW-iso17
GTGGTACTGGTGGCGGCACTGGTGGCGGCACTGGCGGCGGCACTGGTGGCGGCACTGGCGGCGGCACTGGCGGCGGCACTGGTTCGACAACCACCCCACTGGTCACCGGCCAGATCGCCGGCACCCTTGGCACCACAGTCGGCAATGTCGGTACAGCGGTCGGTAACCTGGGTTCGACGTTGAATGGCGTACCCATCGTCGGCGCAACCGCTGGCGGCCTGGTCACCTCGGCAGGCACCGCTGTTAACAGCATCGGCACTGGCGTAACCGCCGGCTTGGGCTCACTGGGCACCAACACCAACTCCCTGGGCACCACGGTAGCAGGCGTAGGTAATGGGGTGGCCGATTTGGGCGGCGGCCTCTCGACCACCGGCCAATCTCTGTCAACCACCCTCGGGGGAGTACCCGTCGTCGGCGGTGTGACAGGCGGAGTAGGCACTGCGGTAGGTGGCGTTGTGGATAAAGTCGGCACCACCGTCACCATGCTCGGCGATACCCTGAGCACGGCCAGCACCACGGGCCCACTGGGTTCATTGACCAATACCTTAGGCAGCAAAGTAGTGGTGCCTGTAGTGTCGCTGGTGGAAAACACCACCGGCAACCTGGGCAACGCAACCGACCTGGGCGCTCCACTCAATGGCGTACTGGATAAAGTCGGTTCGGCTGTCACTGGCCTGGGTACTCAAGTCGCCAGCACTGGCGGCACGGGCAACCCGGTCACCGGTATTGTCGGCACCGTGCTCACTGGCGTCGGTGGCACACTGGATAAATCGGGCGGTTATGTGGCCCCAACCGGTGGCACCTCGGCTCCCGGCATTCCAGAGCTGGTGGGTGGCCTGGTGGCTAACGTGGGTACCGGCCTGAACGTGGGCAACACCAACGGCACCGTCAGTGCAGCGGGTGTGACCGGTGGTGCAGTCGGCGGCACCGTTGCGTCGCTGGGCACTGTGCTGGGTGGCACAGGTGTAGCAAACACCGCAGCTACCGCACCGGTCGCCACCGTGGCGGCCAATGTCGGCGCAGCGCTCAACCCTGTGACCAGCGGCGTCACCAACCTGACGCAAACCATCGGCACGACTACCGGTGTGGGTGCTCCGGTGAATGGTTTGGTCACTCAAGTCGGCGGCGCAGTCAGCAGCTTGGGTACCAACCTGACGGCGGCCAACGCCAACCCGATCACCAACGCGGTAGGCACCACCGTCACAGCGGTCGGCGGCACCGTCGCCTCGGTGGGTGGCCTGGTGACGGGCGGCACCACTGGCGGCACCAGCGGTGGTTTGCTCGGTGGCCTGAATATCGGCACCACCGCCACGGCAACCGGCACGGCCACAACCACAGGCGGCACTACGGCCACTGGCGGTCTGGGCGGTTTGTTGAACGGCCTGACCGGCAAATAGAAATGCACCTGGCCGATTAGACGGCCTCCCCTACAGCGCCTACGCTTGGTTGAGACGAGAGACCTTTAATAAGTCTCTCGTCTTTTTTATGGGCGGCGACACGCTTTATCAATCGCCACCCTCCCGAACCGAGTCCCAGAACCCGGCGGGCCCGAAGCGCTGCTGCAGTTGACCATGGAGTGTCCTATGCGCGTGTTGACGCCGTTGTTATTGCTCACCCTCAGTGCCTACGTCCAGGCCGAGACCCTTCCCAGCTTTCTTAACAGCAACGACACTGTCCGCACCCTGCCGGTGCCCAACCTGCCCGCCGACGCCTACCGACCACCCTCGTCGAAAACCCAGGTACCTGAAGCGCCACCGACTGCCGGCCAGCCGCTGTTGATGGACACCAAGGTCACTATTCGAAAGTTGCAGATCGAAGGCGGAACGGTCTACCCGCTCGCCGAGACGGCACAGGTGTATGCGCCGTTGATTGGACGAGAAACCAACCTCGCCCAACTGATTGAAGCGACCCGTGGGATCACCCGCCGTTACCAGGAGGATGGCTACCTGCTGTCCTACGCGTTCCTGCCGCAACAGAATTTCGAAAACGGCCTGGTCCGCGTGGTACTGGTGGAGGGCTACATCAAGGACTATCAACAAACCGGCGACATCGGTTCGGTGTCGGCCTACGTCGATAAACTCGCGCAGAAGCTCCTGGCTGAGCGCCCGCTGACCCGCAAGACTTTCGAGCGCTACACCACGCTGATGAGCCGCATCCCCGGCCTCAGCGTACAGGCGCAAGTACCGCCACCGGGCACCACTGATGGCGCCACGCACATGCAGATCCAGGCCAGCCGCAAACCTTTCACCACCAGCATGAGCCTGGTGCAAAAAAGCCGTGGCGGCACGCAAGCGTTGCTGAGCGCCACCAGCAATTCCCAGACGTCCATGGGCGAGCAGCTCAGCGTCAGCGGCCTGTTCCCACCCGGCGAGGACAAAGAACACTACTACCGTGTGGACTACAACCAGTTCATCAACGCCGAGGGCACCCAACTGGCACTCGCCGCCGAACGCTATCGCGCCGACCCCAACAGCAGCGTGCAACTGGACGGCGGTTTCGAACTCAAGCCGCACCAGTCCATAGACCGCTACTCCATTGGCCTGAGCCATCCGTTCATCGCCTCCCCCACCGAGTCGCTCACCCTGGGCACGCGCCTGTACGCGGTCGACCAGACCACGCGCTATAAACTGGTGGGCTACCCGCTGCGTTTCGACATCGAATCCAACCTGCGCGCCCTGGCCTTCGAAGGCGATTGGCGCAAAGCCGACGCGCAACGCCTGCGCATCATCAGTGGTGGCCTGTACCAGGGCATAGACGGCTTGGGCGC
This sequence comes from Pseudomonas sp. DW-iso17, assembly GCF_058725345.1. NCBI lineage: Bacteria > Pseudomonadati > Pseudomonadota > Gammaproteobacteria > Pseudomonadales > Pseudomonadaceae > Pseudomonas > Pseudomonas sp. DW-iso17. Next base: position 2,768 of record NZ_JBZXEA010000034.1, read on the forward strand.
CACAGCCCGCAGCGACCTCGGCGTGGCCAAACCCGACCTCGACTTCTTCCGCCTGCGCCTTTCCGGCGTGCAAAGCGACAAGTTCTTCGACAACTGGCAAGGCGTGTTGTCGGGTGCGCTGTACTGGAGCGACAACACCCTGCCCGACAGCGAACGCGTGACCTTCGGCGGGCAGAATTTCGGCCGTGGCTACCCGGACGACCAAGGCTCGGGCGACAAGGGCTGGGGGGTGGCGTACGAGGTCAACTACAGCTTCAACCGCACCGGCAACTGGGTGAAGATCCTGCAACCCTACGTCGTAGTCGACCGCGCCAAATCCTGGTTCAACGACCTGCCGGTCAAGGCCAACGACATGTCCTCGGCGGCGGTGGGTTTACGTTTTGGCGACAAAAAGTACTACAACATCGCGCTGGAGGCGGCCAAGCCAATGTCGGATATCGCCCTGGACAGCTTTAATCGCAGGCCGCGATATACGCTGAGTTTCAGTTATCAACTGTGATGAGGGCACCTGTAATCAACGTGGGAGCGGGCTTGCTCGCGAAGGCGGTGTGTCAGTCAATGAATATTTAACTGAGCCACCGCTATCGCAGGCAAGCCAGCTCCCACAAGGGTCTGTGTTGCTCACAGAATCAGTGCCCGACAGATCCCTTCGGCCTGACAGCCGAAACCTCTCTACCTGAGCCCCCGCGATCAAACGGTGGGAGCTGGCTTGCCTGCGATAACGGCCGGACAGTCGGCGACTAAGTGCCTGGCACCCCACGAGCCAAATGTGGGAGCGGGCTTGCTCGCGAAGGCGGTGTGTCAGTCAATGAATATTTAACTGAGCCACCGCTATCGCAGGCAAGCCAGCTCCCACATTTAATAAGCGGTGCCGGTCCGTTACCGACCAGGTGTAGAGAGGGGAAACAGGCTATTGAGGGTATCGAGCAAGCGAGCCAGGTAGATCGGCTTGCGAAACAGATCCAGCACCTGCAAGCGCAGCATATCGCTGACATCATCCATTTCTGCATGACCCGACATCACGATCACAGGCAAATGCGAGCGTGAGGTGTGTTCGCGCAGGCGCTTGATCAAGGAGATACCGCTTTCCTCGGGCATGCGCAGATCGGTGATGACCAGGGCGATATCGGGGTGAAGTGTCAATTCTTGCAAGGCGAAGGTGACGGAGGTCGCGGTAAAACAGACGAACCCCTCGTTTTCGAGGGATTCGGCCAACTCGATCAGCGCATCCTCCTCGTCATCCACCAATAGGATTTTTTGGCGGGATGACAAAAGGGTGCTCATGGGCGGTACCTGATAAATGAGACCACCAAGAGAACAATCGAAAGCATCGACGGTTAGGCCGCTGGCGTTAATGCAACGACTACCTTATCTAAAACGCCTTTAATTTTTTCGCCAAGCCCAGTGCCGACACCCACTATTACCAACGCAACTATCGCCACAATAATCACATATTCAATGGCCGACGCCCCGTCTCTACGGCGCAGGAATAACTGAGCGTGAATGTAAAATTTCAAGAACAGGTCAAGGATCATATGAGATCTCCTTCATGCGCCACAAAGCGCCGATACAGCTGGCCCGCACAATGATTGCCGTGTGCCACTAGAGCATTGTCAACAAATTTAACACTCACAACTGTAAGAACGAATTAATCATAAAGTATTAGTCGCCGCGCCAGCCCCACAAATCCGTTATTTACAGGCCCCGCTTTAACCGCGCAGATAAATTTTTCATTCAGTAATGGCAATTTGTCCTAGCTGGGCTACCTTCAAATAGCCAAATCGTTAGTTGTTCATCACAGCCCAGTTGCGAATTTAACTCGTTTGGATTAACGGGAATAAAAGCAGTGCAACAGGATAGGGAGCGCCGTCATGAACAGTCGTATCAGCATGGTCCTGGCTGGCTTGCTGCTTATCGGAGCCCTGGTTGCAGGGTATTGGGGCCTGGTGCTGAGCCGTCCGCCGGCACCCGCCGTAGCGCCCTCGCCAGCACCTGTCATTTCCGTTGAAAAAACCGTTGCTGTCGTGGAAGACCAGACCCGCCAGCCGGTCGTGGTGCTGGTGCACGCGGTTGCGCCTTTTGTGCCCCTCACCGCTGCCGATGTCGCCGTGGAAAAACTGCGCACCGTGCCGGCTGGCAGCCTGACCAGCGTTGACCAGGCCATCGGCCGCACGCCCTTGCGGGCCCTGGGTGCCGGCACCTGGCTCAATGATGAGAGCTTCACCGCCGGCGGCCCCCTGGCCCGCATGATTCGTACAAACGAACGCGCACTGGCCGTCGCCGTCGATGAGGTCATCGGTGCCGGTGGCCAGTTGAGCCCCGGCGATTACGTCGATGTCTTGCTGTTCTTGCGCCAGGACAATGCCAATGCCGAGCAGTCGGCGCAGGTGGTCATCCCAGCGATTCGCCTGCTCAGCGTCGGCGACCAGTTGGGCTTGGCCAACGACGGCACCCCGGCCGTACCGCCACCCGGCACCGCCGAAGAACGCGCCCAGGCTGCCCAACGCCGCACTGCCGCGCGCAGTGTGGTGCTGGCGGTGCCCGAACCCTTGCTGAGCCGGCTGATGCTCGCCTCCCAAGCCGGCACGCTGCGCCTGGCCGTGCGCAGTGCCGACGAACAATTGCTCAGCCGCTACTGGGCCGGCGAAAGCGACACCCCGGACAAGGTGCAAAGCGCCAACCGCGACCTCTACCAATTCACCCAATTGGCCCTCAGCGGCCCGCCAAAAAAAATCACCCCCGCGGTGGCCGACACCGGCCAGCGTCGGGGCGTCGAAGTGATTCGCGGCGCGGCGGCGGCACAACCTACCCCCTGATTGAACAAGGATGCCTTGAATGAGCCAACGCTACGCTCAATTGGCCTTGGCCTTGATGCTGCCGTGCCTGCCCCTGGGCATGGCGATGGGCGCATCGGGCAACTGCAACACCCTGGGCCAACTGCCCGCTGTGATCGAGGTGGGCGAAGGCTTGCAGACCGAGCTGCAATCGCCGGTAGCGATTACACGCCTGGCTATCGGCGATCCGAAAATCGCCGACGTGCGGGTCAACGGCGACCGCCACTTTCTGCTCACCGGTGTCGGCAGCGGTGCCACCAGCCTGATGGTGTGGACCGGCTGCTCGACCACGCCGCGTCAGAGCATGGTGTTCGTTAAAGGCAAGGCCACCTCGGCGCTGACCAGCCAATCGCTGTCGCCCTCCGAAGACCCGACGCTGCCCAGCCAGGTGCAGACCGATATTCGCTTCGTCGAGGTCAGCCGCACCAAGCTCAAGGAAGCCAGCACCAAGATCCTGGGCATGGGCAACAATTTCTTCCTCGGCAGCCCAAGCTTGCTGTCCCCTTCAGAGGGCATCTTCAAATTGCCGGTGAGCGCTGACAGCTTCAACATCGGTTTTGGCGGTGGCCGGGTCAAGGCGCTGATCAACGCCCTGGAAAGCAGTGGCTTCGCCTACACCCTCGCACGCCCGAGCCTGGTAGCCATGAGCGGCCAGAGCGCAACCTTCCTGGCCGGCGGCGAAGTGCCGATTCCGGTGCCCAGTGCCGGCAGCGATACCATCACCATCGAGTACAAGGAATTCGGCATTCGCCTGACCCTCACGCCCACGGTCATCGACCACAACCGCATCGCCTTGAAGGTCGCCCCGGAAGTCAGCGAGCTGGACTACAACAACGCGATCCGGATTGAGGGCATCCAGGTGCCTGCCCTGACCGTCCGACGCACCGACACCAGTGTGTCACTGGCCGATGGCGAAAGCTTTGTGATCAGCGGCCTGATCAGCAGCACCAACCGCTCCACCATCGCCAAGCTCCCGGGCCTGGGCGATATCCCGATCCTTGGTGCGTTTTTCCGCGACTCCAATATCAACAGCGAAGAAAAAGAACTGCTGATGATTGTCACGCCGCATCTGGTCCAGCCACTGGCTGCCAATGCGCAGTTGCCGTCGCTGCCCGGCGAAAAACTGCGCACCTATGACCCGAATTGGTTCCGGCTGTTCTTCCTGGAAAACGGCAACTTCGACCGTCGCAGCGGACTTTCCCAATGAGCGATAGCCTGAGCCAGACCTTCCTGGCAATCACCCGCAACAGCACCGACCTGGAATGGCTCCAGGGCGCACTGGCGCCCCTTGGCCAAGTGATCAGCGTGGGCGGCGGCAGCCTCGATGAATTGTTGGCACTGGTGGACGTGACCTTCGCCAACCTGGTGTTCGTGGGTCTGGACCGTGAACACCTGGTGGCCCAGAGCGCCTTGATCGAAGGCGCCCTGGAAGCCAAGCCGATGTTGGCGGTGGTGGCCTTGGGCGACGGCATGGACAACCAGTTGGTGCTCAACGCCATGCGTGCCGGTGCGCGGGATTTTGTCGCCTATGGCTCGCGCTCCAGCGAAGTGGCCGGGCTGGTGCGGCGCCTGAGCAAGCGCTTGCCGCCCACCGCGCCGAACGCCCACCTCGGCGGCCTCACCGTGCTCTACGGTGCCCAGGGCAACACCGATGGCGCCTTGCTGGCAAGCCACTTGGCGATGGTGGTGCAAAAAAGCGGCCAGCAGACGCTGATGCTCGACCTCGGCCTGCCCAGGGGCGATAGCCTGGCGCTGCTGGGCCTGGACAGCACCTTCAATTTCGGCGACGCCTTGCGCCACCTGCGCCGCCTGGACGCCACGCTCATCAACAGCGCCTTCACCAGCACCGACGACGGCCTGCGGATCCTTGCCTACGCCGCCAGCGATGAACCCTTGGAAATGACCAGCGCCGCCGAGCTGTACATGTTGCTCAGCGCCTTGCGCCAGCACTTCCAGCACATCGTGGTCAACCTCACCGGGCAAGCGGACAGCGAAGCCCTGCGTACCTTTGTCAGCCACTGCGACAAGTTGCTGTGGTGCACCGACCAGGGCGTGCTCGACTGTCGGCGTAACCTGGCGGTGCTGAACCTGTGGCGCGAAAAAGGCATGAAGCTCGACCATGCCAAGCTGCTCGTCGATCGCTACATCAAAGCCTGTGCCCCCGACACCGAAGCCCTGGAAAAAAGCTTCGGCCTGGAGTGCATCGCCGTGCTGCCCCTGAGCCCGGAAGTGCGCCTGAACGCCAAAAACCAGGGGCAAAGCCTGTTCACCCTGGCCCCCCGCGAAGCCTTGACCCAAGCCCTGCGTCACCTGGGCGAGCGCCTGGCCAAACGTACCGAAGGCTTGGATAAACCCTCGACACGCTGGTTCGAACGCCTGCTGGGGGCGAGTCGATGAACGGCGAAAAACTCTTCGGCGCCCCGGCCCGTGGAAGCGCCGCGCACAACGACCATGATGGCCTGAAACTGGTGCTGCATCGCTACATCATCGATGCCATCGAAGAGTCGGGCCAGAATCTGCTGGAAGGCTCGCGCCAATCCCTGGCGCAATTTGTCATCGACAAAGTGGCCGAATACATCACGCGCATGCACCTGGCGATCTCGCGCTATGAAATGGAGCGCCTGGCCGAGGAAATCGTCGACGAGCTGACTGGCTTCGGCCCGCTGGAAGTGCTGCTGCGCGATGTGTCGATCACCGAGATTCTGGTCAACGGCCCGCACCGGGTGTTTATCGAGCGTGACGGAGTACTCCATCAGAGCGATCTGCGTTTTATCGACGCGCACCATGTAGAACGCGTCATGCAGCGCATTCTCGCGCCCCTTGGAAGGCGCCTGGATGAGTCGTCACCGATGGTCGATGCGCGCTTGCCAGATGGCAGCCGGGTCAATGCGATCATCCCGCCGATTGCCCTGGACGGTCCCTGCCTGTCGATCCGCAAGTTTCGCAAGGACATGCTCAAGAGCAGCGACCTGGTGGCGATGCAGACCATCGACCACCCTATTTTCGAGTTCTTCCAGGAAGCGGTGGGCAAGCGCTGCAATATCCTCATCAGTGGCGGCACAGGCACCGGCAAGACCACGCTACTCAATATCCTCAGCCAATTGATCAACCCCCACGAACGCCTGGTCACCATCGAAGACGTGGCCGAGCTGCAACTGGGCCACCCCCACGTGGTGCGCCTGGAAACCCGCCCGCCCAATGCCGAGGGGCATGGCGAGGTCAAGGCCAGCGACCTGATTCGCAACGCCCTGCGGATGCGCCCGGACCGCATCATCCTTGGCGAGATCCGTGGCGTCGAAGTGCTCGACGTAATGACGGCCATGAACACCGGCCATGACGGTTCCATGAGCACCGTGCACGCCAACAATGCCCAGGACGCGCTATTGCGCCTGGAAACCCTGGTGGGTCTGACCGGCCGTGTGGTGGCGGAGAAAACCCTGCGGCAGATGATCTGCGCCGCACTGGATGTGGTGATCCAGTTGACGCGCCTGCCCGATGGGCGCCGTTGCGTCAGCGAGGTGGTAGAAGTGGTGGGCGTGCGCGACGACGTGTATGTCACCAACACCCTGTTCCGCCTCGACCGCCGTACCGGTTTTGGCTTCCTGCGCGAAGCGCTCAACCCGGCCGGCGACAAGCTGCGGCGTGAATCGGCATTGCCGTTGTAGAGAGGGCTTATGACCGGACTTGTCTTGCTGCTCATTTGCATCCTGCTGATCAGCCTGTCCGTCTGGCTGTTCCAGCGAGGGCTGCGCCAGGCCGGTACCGATCGGGTGCTGGAGCGGCTCTCCGATGGCCAGCCGGTAGCCCAGGAGCCGAACGGCAGCTGGGTTGCGCTGGAGCGCATGTTCCAGCGCGCCGGCCTGGGCAAGCCCACCGACCGCCTGGGGTTGTGGCTGAGTGGCTGGACCGCGGGCATGTTGCTGGGCTATCTGCTGGCCGGCGGGCTAGGCCTGTTGGCCATGCTGATCCTGCCGCCGCTGCTGTTGCGGGTGTATATCGCCTGGCGCTACCAACGGCGAGTGCAGCGCATGGTCGAACAATTACCGCAGCTGCTGGACCACAGCGTGCGCAGCCTCAAGTCTGGGCGCACCCTGGCAGACGCCGTTCTGGGCGCAATCGACAGCACCGAAGCGCCGCTCAAACAGGCGATGAGCCGCATCCAGCGTAACGTGCAAATGGGCGTGAGCCTGCCGGAGTCGGTCAGCGACTTTGCCGAGTTTTACGAACGCGATGAGTTCCGCCTGTTTGCCCTGGGCCTGAAGGTCAACCACCGCTACGGCGGCAACGCCAGCGAGCTGCTGGAAAACCTGATCAAGATGATCCGCGAGCGCGAACAGGGTGCGCGCCAACTCAAGGCCATGACCGGCGAAACGCGCATGACCGCCTATGTGCTGGCGGGCTTGCCCATCGCCATGGTCGGCTACTTTTTGATGGTCAACCCAGGCTACCTGATGAGCATGTGGAACGACGGTACAGGGCGCTACCTGCTGCTGGCCGCGGTGGCGCTCGACATCACGGGCACCTTCGTCATGTGGCGCATGTTGCGGAGTATTTGAGATGGCCATCCTGATCTGCATCCTGCTGTCGCTCGCCGCCGTCGCCTTGATCGTCGGCAACCTGCTGGAGCAGAAGCGCCGTCAACGCCTGGTCAGCCAACGCCTGCAAGGCCAACTGACCCGCGAGGACAAACTCGGCAGCCTGATGCGCCAGTTGGGCGCCAGCGCCGTGGCCCAGCGCTCGGTCAGCCTGGACAACGAAACCCAGACCCTGCTCAACCGCGTCGGCTGGCGCAAAGCCAACCAGCGGTCCATGTTTGCGGCTTTCCAGATCGGCGTGCCCATCGTGCTACTGGGCTTGACCCTGCTCGGCCAGCAACTGCTGTTCCCCCATGCTGGCTCGCCCTGGATTGCCCCGGCAATTGCCCTGGGCATCGGTTACCTGCTGCCCAAACGCATCCTGGCCCTCAGCGCGAAATACCGCCAGGAGCGCATCGCTCGGGAAATTTCCACCTTCATTCCGTTGCTGCGCATCCTGTTCGAATCCGGCATGGCAGTTGAGCAATCGCTGCGGGTGTTGAGCACCGAAGCCCAGCGCTTGCTGCCAGACCTGACCCATGAACTGCGGCTGGTCCTGGCAAGGGTCGACTCGGGTCTGGAGCTGTCCGAAGAGTTGGGCAAGACCGCACGCCTGCTGGCCGTGGATGAGTTCACCGACACCTGCATCATCCTTCAGCAGTTGATCCACCAAGGCGGCGGTGCGATGAAATCCCTGCTGGCCCTCAAGCAGTTGCTCGACGACCGCCGCCTGACCCGCCTGCAGGAATACATTTCGAAGATGTCCGCGAAGATGTCCGTGGTGATGATGGTGTTCCTGTTTCCCGCCTTGCTGATCGTGCTGGGGGGGCCGGCCATGATCGCCATCTCCCGAGCCTTGAATAATTTTTGAGGAGCCTGCCATGAAACCACTGATCGTCGCCTTGAGCCTGCTGATGCTGGGCGGTTGTGCCAGCAATGGCCAGGTTCCGTGGGCCGGGTTGCTGGCGCCGGGCAGTTGCCCCAAGCCCAGCGCCGACCAGGAGCTGTCGCTGAACCTGGCCGATGACATGGCCAACGAAGGCAAGCTGCACGCCAGCCTCGCCAACCTGCAGAACCTGCCCAGCACCCTGCCCCAGGTTCGTCAACGCCAGGCCCGTGCCTATCGCTTGCTGGGCCGTGCTGACGCCGAGCCGTTGTACCGCAGCCTGCTGGGCACCTGCCTGGCCGCCGACGGTGAGCACGGCCTGGGGCAACTGGCATCGGCCAAGGGCGACAACGGCCAGGCCATGGCTCACCTGCAACGTGCGGCACGGCTGGCGCCCACCGACGAAAAAATCCGCAATGACCTGGGCGTGGTGTACCTCGATCAACGGCGCCTGGACGACGCACGCTTTGAATTCATGACCGCCATCGAGCTCAAGCAAAGCGATCAACTGGCGGCAGTGAACCTGGTGACCTTGCTGATCTATCAGGACAATTGGGAGCAGGCCGCGAAAGTGGTCGGCCAACTCGGGTTGAGCCCTGATCAGGTGACCCGGGCCCAGGCACGGGCGCAACACCTCAAGGAGGCTGGCACGGCACCGCAGCGTCCAGTCAAAGATCAGGTAGCGGCGGTCAGCGACACGCTGCCGGCCTCTGTGAAATAGGGAGTCGATGATGAAATTCCACCACCTTGCCGGCCTTGCCTGCCTGGCGCTGCCCCTCCTTGCTTCGGCCATCGAAGCGGGGCCATCTTCACCCCGGCAGGCAGAAACGGAAAACTGGATGGCGCTGCAACTGAGCGGGCGTGCAGCCTCGGCCAACCCGCAAAAAACCACGCCGGCAGAACGCGAACAGGCGCTCAAGCGCTGGCTGGACAGCAACAAGCATCCAATCCCGGAGTTTTTTGATCAGAAAGTAGGCGGGACTGCGCAAAGTGGAAGCAAGTAAAGCTACTGTGGCGAGCAAGCTTGCTTGCGCTGGGGTGCGAAGCGCCCCCAAGAAAAGCCGACTCCAGCTGCGCTGTCGAGCGGGAGCAAGCTCCCTCGCCACAGAAAGATGGCTCCTGCAAGGTTTGCCTGGGCCTTTAGTGCGCAGTCACCCGCTGGCGCATCGCCGAGTTGTTCGGTGACAACGCCAGCGCCAACTGCGTGCGGTTGTGCATATGGGTCAGGCGTAATACCTGGGACACATACAGCTTGACCGTGTTCTCGGTAATCCCCAGCTCACAGGCAATCTGGTAGTTGGTCTGGCCCTTGCCCACCAGGCGGGCCACATCCAACTGGCGCGGTGACAGTTGATTGAAGATCGCCGGGATCTCCAACGGCCCGGCTTCATCGGCCGAAGGGTCCCCGTCATGGTCCTGGGGCGTCGGGTTTCGGCGCACCTTGTCCAAGTCCATATACAAGTCGTTGATGGATTCGGACAGGTACTGCAGCTTCTGGTTGAGCGTGCCCAGCTGCAGGTCTTTCTGCCGCTCCTCCAATGCCACTTCCTGGCGCTTGAGGCCCTCGAGCAATTCATCGAGGTTGATCGGCTTCTGGTAGTAATCAGCGATGCCCGCACGCAGGGCCTTGATCACATCCTGCTTGTCGGCGCGCCCGGTAAGCATGATCGCTTCGAACGCGCGATGTTTGCCGGCGATGCGTTGCAGCGCCTGCACCAGCTCGATGCCGTCCATGTCCGGCATATGCAGGTCACACAGCACTAAACCGATCTGAAGGTCTTCCTTGAAACGCTGGACAGCTTGCTCACTGGACTCGCACGGGACACAACGGTACCCGCTGCTTTCAAGAAATTCACAGAGCTCCTCTACGATTAAGGGTTGATCGTCGACTACGAGCACTTTTACTGCGGACGTAAGCTTGTTCACGCGCTACTCCATGCCTGGCAAGCCAAATGATGACCTATCCTTTCTGACGAAAATTCCTACACAACTCCTGATTAAACGTAGACGTACTTTCCGACTATGTACATAGCATTAATCAACTCGCGCGACTGATGGATCCAAAACCAGCTGCCGGCAAAACCTGTCAAAACGAAGGGCGCAAAAGGCTGTTTTGTTGACGCTTGCCCTCCCCGTTCAACGCGGTTTGAGCTAAGCCCTTGATGCATAAGTGTCCAGGCCACCATGGCGATGCCCGCACCGATCAACGCCCCCAGCAGGTACTCGATATTGGAGGCCAGCCCCAGGGCGGCGAGCAACTTCACATCTCCCGCGCCAAAGCGGCCCACCGCATAACCCGGCAAAGTCAGCACCAACGCCAAGGCCAAGGCCAGCCCCCCCTCGCTGCGAGGCGCGCCCAGCCACGTCGACCCCGCCCACAGCAGGTAGATCAACGCCAGCAGCCCAACGCCCAGGGTCAGCGTATTGGCAATCTGGCGCTGGCGAATATCCTGCACGGCACATACGCCCAACCACAGCACAATCACTAGCGTCTGGATCACGTAAAAAACATCCCTTTTGGCTGAATGATTCTATGCTGATATCAAGTACTCGCCTCAGGGTAGACGCAGTCATGAAATCGAGCCTCCCGAGAAAGCAAAAAGGTGCTGCGGCGATCGAGTTTGCCTTGGTCTTCGTGATTTTCTTTGCGGTGTTCTACGGCATGCTCAGCTACAGCTTGCCATTGCTGTTGATGCAGTCATTTCACCAGGCGGCGGCTGAAGGGGTACGCCGCAGTGTGTCCCTGGACCCCAGCACCGCAGGCTATTCGGCCCTGGTGGTGCAACGCGCCAAGGATGCCGCCCAGGCCCAATTGAACTGGATCCCCGGCTCACTGAAATTCTTGCCCGGCTATGTCACCGCCACCTACACCAATAATTTGCTGACGGTGAAGATCACCTACCCTTCGGCCAATATCAAAGCGGTCCTGCCGGCCCTGGTATTGCCCGGGGTGGGCACCGTACCCAACCTGCCCACCAACCTCACTGCTACCTCGAGCCTTCAGTTTTGACGACGGGGGATAAATTGTTCGCACGCCTGCGCGGGCGCACCAGCGCCCTGGCCTTGGACGCGCCAGCAGCACCCGCGCCGGGCCTGCAAGTGCAACTGGACAACCTGGGTCGGGTGCTGAACATCTCGGGCACCTTGAAGCCTTTACTTGCCCAGCATCTTGCCAACGCGCCCAACCCGCCCTTGCAGACCTTGCTGTGTGCCGACAGCGCGCGGAGTGTCGAGGGCACGCCGCAGGAGTGGCAACGACACGGCCTGGACCTCGACTTCCAGGGCGCTGCCGGCCAGGTCCTGCATACCCGCGGCTGGATCGAGCCGGAGGGTGACGGCTGGGCCCTGCACCTGCTGGACATCACTGACCTGCTGGCCGACCGAGTACGGGTGCAGCAACGCGAACAGAACCACCAACTCGCCGCCCTGATGAGCGAACAGCTGCGCGTGTGCAGCCTCAACCGCTTACCCCAGGTGTTCAGCGAACACCTGCGCAGCGTGGCCCAGCGCTGGCGCATCCCCTGCGTCGCCATGGCACTGCTCGACGAAGATGACCAGGGCTGGCGCATCTACAGCCACTACGCCGCCCACGACGCCCCGGCCTTATGGCAAACCGGGCAACACCTGGGCACCAGCCTGGACAGCATCAACGGCAACACGCCACTGAGCCTGGACATTGTTCAGGGGCGCAGCGACAACCCGCGCCTGCACGGTGTATTTGGCAACGCCGACGGCTTCCTGGTGCCGTACCGCGACAGCCATGGCGCCGCCGCGTGGCTGCTGTGTGGTTTTTATAACGGCCAGGCACACCACACCGGCGAGCGTGACTGGCTGAACCTGTGCGCAGCACTCGCCGCGCCGCTGCTGGGCCGCCTGCGCGAACAGCGTCACCACCAGCAACTGGAACGGGTTGAAGCCCTGCAAGGCCTGCTCGGCACTGGCTGGTGGGAACTGTTGCCCGCCACCCAGGAGATCCAGCTGGCGCCACAATTGCTGCGCAACCTGAGCCTGGACGAAGGCCCCACCCGCCAACCTCTCGGCACTTGGCTCGAACTTATCCACCCCGCCGACCGCCAGGCCCTCGACAGCCGCCTGCAAGACCTGCAAGCCCTGGGCAAGCCACTGCTGACCAGCGTGCGCCTGCAACGCACCGAGCCTGAGCAGTCGCCCCTGTGGTACCGCATACAAGGCCAAGTGCTGGGCGCCGGCAATGAACGGCGCTGGATCGGCTTCATGCTCGACATCAGCGACATCCAGAACCAGCAACTGCAAGCCGCCGCCGCCCATGCGCGCCTGGACAACCTGATCGCCAGCTCACCGGCCGTCATCTATGTGCAGCGCTACGTCAACGGCGCGCTGCACCCGGCGTTTTTCAGCGCCAGCCTGTTGCCGCTGCTGGGCTGGACCTTGGCCGATTGCAACCACGACACCCTGGCGGCGCTGATTCACCCCGACGACCGAGAACGCTACTTCGAACGCACCCGCCAACTGCTGCGCGAAGGCAACGTGCGCAGCCGCTACCGCCTGCGCGATAAACAAGGCAACTACCACTGGCTGCTCGACGAAGCCAAGCTTTTGCGCGACGACCTCGGCCTGCCGGTGGAAGCCGTAGGCCTGTGGCTGGACGTCACCGAAGCGACCCTGGCCGCCGAGCAGGTGCGCCAAAGTGAAGAACGCTACCGCATCCTGGTAGAAGACTCGCCAGCGATGATCTGTCGCTACCGCCCCGACCTGATCCTCACCTTCGGCAACACGCCGCTGGCCAATTACCTGGAATGTCGGCCCGAGCAATTGCCAGGCATCGACCTGGGCCAGTGGCTGTCGGATGAACAACGCGCCGCCTTTGTACAGCGCATCCAGCAACTGACCCCGGAATTCCCGGTGAGCACGGCGGAAATCAGCCTGCAACTGCCGGGGCGCGAACATGCCTGGTGGGTGTGGTCGGACCGTGGCGTCTTCGATGAACAAGGCGCCCTGATCGAGGTGCAGGCCGTGGGGCGCGACAACACCGAAGTACGCCGCTCCCAGCAGCAACTGACCCAAAGCGCGAAAATGGCCACCCTCGGCGAAATGGCCACCGGCCTGGCCCATGAGATCAACCAACCGCTGAACGTGATGCACATGGCCGTCGTCAACGTGCTCAAGCGCCTGGGCAATGGCGATGTGCAAATCGACTACCTCACGGAAAAACTCCAGCGCATCGACGCCCAGGTGCAACGTGCAGCACGGGTGGTCGACCATATGCGCGTGTTCGGCCGCCGCTCGGAAATCGAGCAGCAACCGTTCGACCCGGCGCAGGCGCTGGAGGGCACTCTGTCCCTGCTCAGCGAAGGCCTGCGCGGCAAAGGTGTGGACGTGCGCATCAGCCCTGCGGACTTCTCGGTGCAGGTCAAAGGCTATGTCGACCAGCTGGAGCAGGTGCTGATCAACCTGATGGTCAACGCCCGTGACGCCCTGCTCAGCCAGCGAGAAAAAGACCCTGCCCTGCGCCCCTGGATTGCCCTGCACAGCGAGCACGACAGCCGCCATGTGCGTATCTGGGTCGAAGACAACGCCGGCGGGATAGACCCGCGCTTGCTGGAGCGGATTTTCGAGCCGTTCTTTACCACCAAGCCAATCGGCGTCGGTACCGGGCTGGGGCTCTCGGTGAGCTATGGGATTGTGGAAAATATGGGTGGGCGCTTGAGCGTTACCAACGGCGAGGCCGGCGCGAAATTCTGCGTCGAGTTGCCCATCGCGCAGAACTCAATCAGCTAACCACGATGCGAAGTGAGCCGCTGTAAAAGCCAGCCCTTTCAAGGTCTTCTGTAAAATCCCCTGAA
>NZ_JBZXEA010000035.1:0-14977 GCF_058725345.1 Pseudomonas sp. DW-iso17
CGGGACAGGCCCATGCTTACTTTTGCGCTTTTCAAAAGTGAGCCGCTGTAAAAGCGGAACCCTAAGTGGCCGTTACCGCAGGAATGGATATGTACTCGGTATAACTGCGTCGGCTGTCAGGCCGCCATCGCAGGCAAGCCAGCTCCCACATTTGGATCGCGGTGCACCAGCTCGATCAGCGTCGGCTGCCAGGCCGTCACGGGAGCAAGCTCCCTCGCCACAGGTCCAGCTGTGTAGATGCCTATGCTGCAATGAGGCCCTGACAGACAACGAAGATCAAAGCCCCTCCAACTCTGCCATCAAATCACTCAACCGATCCACCTTCTCGGCACTGATCTCATTGCCCGCCACCCCCTCGATATACTCGGCCAACTGCGCCACGGTGCTGCACTCGAACATCGCCCGCAACGGCACATCGCGCTGCAGTGTCTTCTGCACCCGCGAGGCAATCTGCGTGGCCAGCAGCGAGTGCCCGCCCAGTTCGAAGAAGTTGTCCTGCACCCCGACCCGCTCGACCTTCAGCACCTCGGCCCAGATACCCGCCAACGTAGTTTCCAGTTCAGTGCGCGGCGCCACATAGTCCTGATTGTGCAACTGGCCGATCTCCAGGGCCGGCAGGGCCTTGCGGTCGAGCTTGCCGTTGGCATTCAGGGGCAGGCGGTCAAGCCATAGCCAATGCAGTGGCACCATGTATTCCGGCAGTTCGGTACGCAGGCGTTGCTTGACGCGCTCCAGCTGTTCACTCGGTTCCAGCGTGGCATCGGCGGCCACCAGGTAGCCGACCAGATGTTTGCCATTGGCCCCCTCTTGCACACCCACCGCCGCGTCGCGCACGAGGGGTTGTTCATGCAGGCGCGCTTCGATTTCACCCAGTTCGATGCGGTAGCCGCGAATCTTCACCTGGTGGTCGATACGCCCGACATACTCCAGCACCCCATCGCTGCGACGCCGTGCCAGGTCGCCGGTACGGTAGAGGCGCTCACCAGGCGCGCCAAAGGGGTTGGGTACAAACACCTGGGCGGTGCGCAACGGATCGCTGACGTAACCGCGACCGACACCGGTGCCAGCGACGCACAACTCGCCCACGGCGCCTTGGGGCACCAGTTCCAATGCGCCATCGAGCAGGTACAAACGGTTGTTGTCGGTCGGCGTACCAATCGGCAGGTAAGTGCCACGGGTCGACGCCAGATCGACGCGGAAGAACGCCACATCATCGGAGCATTCCGCCGGGCCGTAGGCATTCACCAGGCCAATTTGCGGGTAACGCAGCAGCCACTGATGGGCCAACTCCGGCGGCATGGCCTCCCCGGTCGGCAACATCCAGCGCAGGCCCTCGAGGCTGATACGCTCCTGGGCCAGCATGCCCTGGATCAGCGACGGCACACTCTCCAGCACGGTGATGCCCTGTGCTTGAACGTGGGCCAGCAACCCTTGCGGATCATGGGCGATGGTATTGGGCACAATGTCCACACGCGCGACAAACAGCGGCGCGGCGAGGAACTGCCACACAGAAATATCGAAGCTTTGCGACGCGGTCTGGGCGATCACATCGGCATCGCTCAGGTTCAGGTACGGTACCTTGCTCAATTGGTTATTGAGCATGCCGCGCTGTTCCACCATCACACCCTTGGGCAAGCCGGTGGAGCCTGAGGTGTAGATCACGTAAGCAAGGTTGTCCGGGCCACTGTAGACACCTGGGTTTTCACCACGGGCGGGAATTTCCTCCCACACCAGCAACTGGCAATCGACACCTTCGAGCAACTCGATGGCCTGTTCACGGCACGCCTCGGTGCACACCAGCAACGGCGTGCGGCTCAGGTCGATGATGCGGCTCAGGCGCTGGCCCGGCAGGCCCGGGTCCAACGGCAGGTAGCCGGCGCCGGCCTTGAAGCTGCCGATGATCATACCGAGCAAATCCAGCCCACGTTCAGCCAACAACGCCACCGGTTGGTCCAGGCCGACACCCGCCGCAATCAGCGCGTGGCCGAGGCCATTGCTGCGGCGATTCAGATCCTCGTAGCTCCATTGCTGGTCAAGACAACTGGCGGCGATACGCTGCGGATGCTGCGCGACCTGCGCCTCGAACAACTCGATATAGCTGCGTTCCAGCGGGTAGGCATGTGCGCTCTGGTTACAGCCTTCCACGAGGAATTCACGTTCCTGCTCACCCATCAGCGCCAGCTCGTCCATGTCACCATGGAAGCCCTGCACCAGCGCCAGCAACAGGCGCTTGAACTCAGCGAGCATGTCTTGCACGGTGCTTTCGTCGAAATAACGCTGGTCGTAGGACAGGTGCAAACCGAGGTCATCGCCTGGATAGCACACCGCCGTCAGCGGGAAGTTGGTGTGGGTACGGCCAGAATCCGAGGTGGCGTTCAGGCTTTGCGCACGGTCCAGCACCGAGACTTCCACTGGCGCGTTCTCGAACACAAAAAGGCTGTCGAACAGCGGCTGGCCCTTGGGCAGTTCGCTATGCTCCTGGATCGTCACCAGGGGCAGGTATTCGTACTCGCGCAATTGCATATTGCTGTCGAGCAAGGCGCTCAACCACTGGCGCACGCTGCAGCGCTGGCCGTCCTCGGGCAGTTTTACCCGCAACGCGATGCTGTTGATAAACAGGCCGACGGTACGTTGCATCTCGGGCATGTCCACCGGGCGCCCGGCCACGGTGACGCCGAACAACACATCGCGATCACCACTCAAACGCCGCAGCACCAGGGCCCACGCCGCCTGGGCGAAGGTGTTGACGGTAAGCTGATGCGCCTGGGCCAGTTCGCGCAGTTGCGCACCGTCGCGGGCATCCAGGCGGGTGTAGCAGTCGCCCACCACCATGCCGCCGCTGCCACCAGCGTGTTCGCGCAGGAACGGGCGGTCGCTCGGGATCGGCGTGGCGCGCTCGAAGCCTTGCAAGTTTTGCTGCCACCACTGGCGCGCTTCGTTGAGGTTCTGGCGTTGCAGCCAGGCAATGTAGTCACGGTAGCGCGGCGGCGCGGCCAGTTGCGCATCGCGGCCTTCGCCCAGGGCTGTGTAGATATCGAAGAAGTCATTCATCAGCAGCGAACGGCACCAGGCATCGATCAGGATGTGGTGGTTGCTCATCATGAACCAGTAGCGCGCCTCGCCCACGCGAATCAGGCGCAAGTGGAAAGGTGCTTGATTGAGCAGGTCAAAGCCGGCTTCGCGCTCGGCCTTGAGCAAGGCTTGCAGACGCGGCTCCTGCTCATCCTGCGGGTCGGCGCTCCAGTCCAGGTACTCAATCGGCGTGCTGCCGGGCTTGTGGATCACTTGCAGCATGTCTTCGCCGACGTTCCAGCAGAACGAGGCGCGCAAGGCTTCGTGGCGGGCGATCACCGCTTGCCAGGCCTGGGCAAAACGCTCCGGGTCCAGGGCGCTGTTGATGCGGTAGCGGTCCTGCATGTAATACAGGCCGGTGCCGGGCTCCAGCAGGGTGTGCAGCAGCAAGCCTTCCTGCATCGGGGTCAGCGGGTAGACGTCTTCGATGGCGCTGGCCGGGACCGGCAAGGCGTCCAGTTGCACCTGGGTCAGGCGCGCCAGGGGGAAGTCGGACGGCGTGAGGCCACCGGCATCGTCCTGCAGGCAATGGGCGATAAGGCTGTGCAATTCGCCCAGGTAGGCCTCGGCCAGATCGCGAATCACCTGCTGATCATGCCGCTCACGGCTGAACGTCCAGCGTAGCACCAGCTCGCCGCCGTAGACCTGGCTGTCGATGCTCAGTTCATTGGGCAACGGCGCATCCGGGTCATGGGCCAGGCCGGCGGATTCCTCCAGCGGATGGAACAGCGCGTCAGTGCCAAAGCTCTGGTCGAACTGACCCAGGTAGTTGAAGGTGATCTGCGCGCTCGGCAATGCGGCCATGCTCTGTTTGCACAGGTCATCGGCCAGGTAACGCAGCACGCCATAACCCAAGCCTTTATGGGGCACACCACGCAGTTGCTCCTTGATCGCCTTGATCGAGTCGCCCTGCTCGGCCTGCGGCGTCAGGCGCAACGGATAGGCACTGGTGAACCAGCCCACGCTGCGGGTCAGGTCGATGTCATCGAACAAGGTTTCGCGGCCATGGCCTTCCAGCTGGATCAGTGCCGAGGCCTGCCCGCTCCAGCGGCACAGTACGCGGGCCAGGGCGGTCAGCAACAGGTCGTTGACCTGGGTGCGATAGGCACTCGGCGCCTGTTGCAGCAACTGCCGGGTGCGCTCGGCATCCAGGCGCACGCTGACCGTTTCGGCATCGCTATTGCGCCGTGCGCCTTGGGGACGCTGCACCGGCAAGGCCACGGCCGGGCCAGCCAATTGCGCTTGCCACAGGCTCAACTCTTCGCGCAAGGACTCACTGTGGGCATAGGCTTGCAAGCGCGCAGCCCAATCGCGCAGCGCGCTGGTCTTGGCCGGCAGGCTGACGGACTGGCCTTCACTGAGTTGGCGATAAACGTTTTGCAGGTCTTCCAGCAGGACGCGCCACGACACGCCGTCCACCACCAGGTGATGGATGGCGATCAGCAAGCGCTGCTGGCCTTGCGGCCCGTCCACCAGCAAGGCGCGCAACAGCGGCCCCTGTGCCAGGTCGAGGCTGCGCTGGGTGTCGGTGAACAACGCCGTGCACGCCTGCATGTCGCGCACCTGCGCCTGCAGCAGCACGCCACCTTCCGGCACGCCCAAGTGCTCGGCATGCCATTGCGCGCCACGCGGGGTAAAGCTCAAGCGCAGCGCGTCGTGGTGTTCCAGCACGGCCAGCAGCGCTTGCTCCAGGCGATGGGCATCGAGCAGTTGCAGTGGCTTGAGCACCAACGCCTGGTTCCAGTGCTGGCGAGCCGGGATGTCGGTGTCGAAGAACCAGTGCTGGATCGGCGTGAGGCCCGAGGGGCCGGTCAGCAATCCTTGCTCGGCGATGATGAGCTCCGAGCGAGTCGCCACGGCAGCCAGGCTCTGTACGGTCTGGTGCTGGAACAGGTCACGGGGGCTGAAATGAATCCCGGCCTGGCGCGCCCGGCTCACCACCTGGATCGACAGGATCGAGTCGCCGCCCAGTTCAAAGAAGTTATCGTCGAGGCCCACTTGCTCCACGTTCAGCACCGCGCACCAGATGGCGGCCAGGCTGTGTTCCAGCTCGCTGCGGGGCGCGACGTAGGCTTGGCGATTGGCCTCTGGGTCCGGCTCAGGCAAGGCGCGGCGGTCTAGCTTGCCGTTGGCGGTCAGCGGCATGCTCTGCAGCACGATCAGATGCGCGGGCACCATGTAGTCCGGCAGTTGCGCCTTGAGGTGCGCCTTCAACGCGTCGCGCAAGGCGGCGTGCTCGGCATCGCTGACCAGGTACGCCACCAATTGCTTGCCGCTCGGCGCATCCAGTGCCAGCACCACCGCTTCGCGCACAGCGTCATGTTCGAGCAAGCGCGTTTCGATTTCGCCCAGTTCGATGCGAAAACCGCGGATCTTCACCTGATGGTCGATGCGCCCCAGGTACTCCACCAGGCCATCGGCGCGTTGGCGTACCAGGTCGCCGGTGCGGTACAGGCGCCCGCCCTTGCCAGCAAACGGGTCTGCGACAAAGCGCTCCGCCGTCATCCCCGGCCGCTGGTGGTAACCCTGGGCCAGGCCGGCGCCACCGATATACAGCTCACCGCTGGCGCCCTGGGGCACCAGCGCCAGGTCGGCGTCGAGAATGTAGGCCACGCGCGCGCCGACGATGCTACCGATCGGCACACTGCCAGCGCCCTCCTCCAACTGCTCGGGCGCCAGGCTGGCCAGGGGCATCACCACGGTTTCGGTGGGGCCGTAGGCGTTGAAGAACAGCTGGGGCGTAAACGCCGCACGGATGCGTTGCAGGTGTTCGCCGGTCAAGGCTTCGCCACCGGTGATGCACATGCGCACCGGCAGTGTCTGTTGCTGGGTCGCCAGCCACTGCGCCAACTGGCTGCCGTAGCTGGGGGTGAAACCGAGCACATTGATGCGATGGGTACGGATCAGCGCGCAGATCTCTTCGGCATCCCACTGGCCCTGGGCGCGCAATACCACCCGCGCCCCGCACAGCAGCGGCACCAGCAAACGTTCGGTGGCAGCGTCGAAGTTGATCGAGTAAAAGTGCAGTTCGCAGTCATCCGGGCGCATGTCAAACCGCTCGATCACTGCCTGGCAATGCATGGCGATCTCACCGTGGGACACCACCACGCCTTTGGGCTTGCCCGTGGAACCCGAGGTGTAGATGAGGTACGCCTGGTGTTGCGCCAGACTCACGAACGGCAGCGCTTCGGCGGGGTAATTCGCCAGCACCGGCGAGTCATCCTCCAGGCACCAGCACGCCACCGTCGCCGGCAACTCACCAAGAGCTTCGAATAGGGCCGCATCACTGAGCAGCAGACCGATGTCACTGTCTTCGATCATGTAATGCAGGCGGTCCAGCGGGTATTCCGGGTCCAACGGCACATAGGCACCGCCGGCCTTGAGGATCGCCAGCAAACCGATGACCATTT
This sequence comes from Pseudomonas sp. DW-iso17, assembly GCF_058725345.1. Lineage (NCBI taxonomy): Bacteria > Pseudomonadati > Pseudomonadota > Gammaproteobacteria > Pseudomonadales > Pseudomonadaceae > Pseudomonas > Pseudomonas sp. DW-iso17. Next base: position 6,483 of record NZ_JBZXEA010000035.1, read on the forward strand.
CCAGCGAACGCGGCAGCGCCAGGCCCACGCGCACCTGCGGGCCCACGCCACGCTCGCGCAGCATCCAGGCCAGGCGGTTGGCGCGCTCATCCAGTTGCGCATACGAGAGGGTCACACCGGCAAAGGTCAGCGCCGGGGCCTCCGGCCGCTGGCTGGCCTGCTGGCTGAACAGTTGATGGATGCACTGGTCGAGGCGATGCTCGCCCTTCTCCACCCCCAGGCTGTCTTGCAAGGCGCGTTGTTCATCTGCGCTCAGCAACGGCAATTCGCTCAGGCGCTGGCCAGGATCGGCGACCAACGCTTCAAGCAAGTTGCGCCAATGCTCGGCCATACGCGCAATACGCGGCTCGTCGAACAGGTCGGTGCTGTAGGTCAGGCAGCAACCCAGGCGATGGTCGAGGTCGGTGACTTCCAGGTTGAGGTCGAACTTGGTCGCCCGCGCATCGTTGGCCAGGTACTCCACGGTCATGCCAGCCAGTTGGCGGCTTTGCTGGAATTCCCAGCGCTGCACGTTGCACATCACCTGGAACAACGGGTTGTACGCCGCGCTGCGCGGCGGTTGCAGGGCTTCCACCAGATGGTCGAACGGCAGGTCCTGGTGGGACTGGCCCTCGATCACGGTATGGCGCACCTGCTCGAACAGCTCGCTGACCCGCATCTGCCCAGTGAGCTGGCAACGCAGCACCTGGGTATTGAGGAACGCGCCAATCAAGCCTTCGCTTTCCGGACGGATACGGTTGGCCACTGGCGCGCCGATGCGCAGGTCGGTCTGGCCGCTGTAGCGGTAGAGCAACACCGCCAGGGTCGCGGTCATGGTCATGAACAGCGTGAGGCCGTGCTGGGCGTTGAAGGCACGCACGCGGGCGGCCAGCTCATCGCTCAAATCAAAGCGGTACAGCTCGCCCCGATGGCTTTGCACGGGTGGCCGTGGACGGTCGCCGGGCAGTTCCAGCAACGGGTGTTCGTTGCCCAGTTGGGCGGTCCAGTAGTCCAGCTGACGCTGGCGCTCACCGGCTTCCATCCACTGGCGTTGCCATACGCTGTAATCGAGGTACTGCACCGGCAACGCTGGCAGCGGTGAGTCGCGCTCGTCGATAAAGGCTTCATACAAGGCGCTGAGTTCACGGGCAAAGATGTCCATGGCCCAGCCTTCGGTGACGATATGGTGTAGGGTCAGCACCAGGTAATGTTCCTGCTCGCCGGCCTTGACCAGGCAGGCGCGCAACAGCGGCCCGGTTTCCAGGTTGAACGGCGTGTGCGCCTCGACATCGGCCAGTTGCTGCAAACGCTGCTGGCGCTGCGGCTCATTCAGCGCGGAGAAATCCTGCCAGTCCATGCGCACGCCGGTTTGCGCCGAGACCTTCTGACAGGCCACACCATCGACACTTGGGAAGGTGGTGCGCAGGGTTTCGTGACGCATGATCAAGGCCTGCAAGGCGGCCTCGAAACGCCCCACATCCAGCACGCCGCGCAGGCGCGCCATGCCGCCGACGTTGTAGGCCGGGCTGTCCGGTTCCATCTGCCAGAGGAACCACATGCGCTGCTGGGAATAGGACAAGGGGACCGGCTGGCTGCGGTCGACTTTGGCGATGGCCGTCTGTTGGTTGCGCTGGCCCGCCGCCTGGATCAGCCCGACCTGCTCGGCGAAATCGCCCAGCTCGCTGGCTTCGAACAGGGTGCGCAGCGGCAGTTCGACGTCACAGGCCTGGCGGGTGCGGGAGATGATTTGCGTGGCCAGCAACGAGTGCCCGCCGAGTGCGAAAAAGTCATCGCGCAGGCCGATGCGTGGCAGGCCAAGCACCTCGCGCCAGATCGCGGCAATGTGCAGTTGCAAAGGTGTATGCGGTTCGACGTGTTCGCGGGTTTGCCATACCGGCTCTGGCAAGGCACGCCGGTCGAGCTTGCCGCTGGGGCTCAGGGGCATGGCGTCCAGGCGCATCAGCAGCGCGGGCACCATGTACTCCGGCAACTCGGCAGCCAGGGCGATTTTGACCCTTTGCTCATCCAGTTCGGCGTCGGCGGTGTAGTAGCCGATCAACTGGGCATCACGTACCAGCACCACGGCTTGGGCGATGCCTGCCTGGGCCAGCAGGCGCGTTTCTATTTCTTCCGGTTCCACTCGGAAACCCCGCAGCTTGACCTGCTGATCGAGGCGTCCGAGGTATTCGAGCACACCATCGGCGTTCCAGCGCGCACGGTCACCGGTGCGATACAAGCGGGTGCCCGCCGCGCCCAGCGGGTCGGCGACAAAACGTTCGGCCGTCAGCCCGGCACGGCCCAGGTAACCCCGCGCCAGGCCGATACCGCCGATGCACAATTCGCCCGGCACACCGGCCGGTAGCGGGTTGAGTTGCTCGTCCAGTACGCGGCAGATCACATTGCCCAATGGTCGGCCAATCGGCGAGCGCTCACCATCCGAGGCGGCGCACTGCCAGTGGGTGACGTTGATCGCGGTTTCGGTCGGGCCATAGCGGTTGTGCAATTGCACCGCGGGCAAGCGCGCCAGTACACGGTTACGCAACTCGGCGGGCAAGGCTTCGCCACCGGAGAACAGGCGGCGCAGGCTGGTGCATTCGGCTGCCAGGGGTTCATCGATAAACAGCTGTAACAACGGTGGCACGAAGTGCAGCGTGGTCACCCCATGTTCCTGCACAAGCTGCGCGATGCGGTGCGGGTCGCGATGTTCGCCCGGCCCGGCCAATACCAGGCGGCAGCCGGTAATCAGTGGCCAGAAGCATTCCCACACCGACACGTCGAAACTGATTGGCGCCTTTTGCATCAGCACATCGGTTTCGTTCAGTTGATAGGTGGCCTGCATCCACTGCAAACGCTCGGCCAGGGCGCCGTGGGTGGTGCCCACGCCTTTGGGTTGGCCGGTGGAACCGGAGGTGTAAATCACGTAGGCGAGGTTATCGCCGTGCAGGTGCAAGCCTGGCGCCTGGGTCGGCCAGCTGTCCAGATGCAGGCTGTCCATGGCAATCACGCACACGCCTTCGGCGCTGGGCAGTTGGGGCAGCAACGCGGTCTGGGTGAGCAGCAGTTGCACGCCGCTGTCCTTGAGCATGTAGGCCAGGCGTTCAGCGGGGTAATCCGGGTCCAGCGGCACGTAGGCGCCACCGGCCTTGATGATGGCGAGCAGGCCGATCAGCAGTTGCGGCGAACGCTCGGCGGCGATGGCCACGCACACGTCCGGGCCGACGCCTTTGTCGCGCAGGTAATGGGCCAGGCGGTTGGCCTGGGTGTGCAATTGGGCGAAGGTCAGGCTGCCGTCCTGCCAGACCAATGCGGTGGCGTCCGACGTTTGTTGGTTGAGCAGCTCGGGCAACCAGTGCCGGGCCGGCGCGCAGGGGGCTTCGCTCCAGGGTTGCTGTTCGTCAGCCTGCATCAACGGCAGGTCGCCGATGGCGTGTTGTGGTTGCGCGCACACAGCGTGAAGTAGATGGATGAAGTGCTCGGCCAGACGCTGGATGGTCGCGCAATCGAACAGCTCGTCGGCGTAGTCGAACGACAGGCTCAAGCGCCCATTGCGATCTTCTTCGCTGTGCAGTTGCAGGTCGAACTTGGCTTCGCGGCTGTGCCAGGGCAACTCATCGGCCAGCAGGCCCGGCAGGCGGCGCAAGGCACTGAGGTCGCGCTGCTGGTGGTTGAACATGACCTGGAACAGGCCCTGTTCGCGGGCCTGGGGGAAGGCTTCCAGCAGTTGTTCGAAGGGCAGGTCCTGATGGGCCTGGGCGGCCAATGTGGTCTCGCGAGTGGCGGCCAACAGCTGGTTGAACGGCAGGCGCCCGTCCAGCTCGGCGCGCAGCACCAGGGTGTTGATAAAGAAGCCGATAAGGCCCTGGGTTTCATGGCGTGGGCGGTTGGCATTGGGCACGCCGATACGGATATCGCGCTGGCCACTGTAGCGATAGAGCAAGGTCTGGAACGTCGCCAACAACAGCATGAACGATGTTGAGTCGTGGGCCTGGGCGGTCTGGCGAATCGCCGCACTGAGGCGCGCATCCAGGCGCTGGCGATGGCGCGAGGCGCTGTGCCGATGCTGGGCGGCACGCGGGTGATCGGTGGCCAGGTTCAGGGCCGGATGCTCGTCACCCAACTGCGCTATCCAGTACGCCAGCTGTCGCTGGCCCTCGCCTTCGGCCAACCATTGACGCTGCCAGCTGCCGTAGTCGGCGTATTGCAAGGCCAGCGGCGGCAACGCCAGGGACTGGGCTTGGGCGGCAGCGGCGTACAGGCGCGAGAACTCGTCGATCAGGATATTCAGCGACCAACCGTCAGCAATGATGTGGTGCAGCGTCACCAGCAGTTGGTGCTCTTCATCGCCCAGGCGCACCAGGGTAACCCGCAGCAACGGGCCTGTTTCCAGGTCGAACGGGCTGCGCGCCTGGTCTTCGCGAACCTGTTGCGCACGGGCTTCGCGCACGTCGTTTGGCAAGTCGCTGAGGTCGATGACCGGCAGTTCGAAATCCGCCGTAGCCTCGACACGCTGAAACGCCTGACCATCGCGCTCGTAGAAGCGCGTGCGCAGGGCTTCGTGACGCTGGATCAGTTGCTGGAAGCTCTGGCGCAGTGCGTCTTCATCCAGCTCGCCGCGCAGGTGCAAGGCGCCTGGAATGGTGTAGGCGCTGCTGTGAGGGTCCAATTGCCAGGTGATCCACAGGCGGTTCTGTGCCAGGGATTGGGGCAGGTCTTCTTGACGCGATAAGGCGTGCATTGCGCCTTGGGCCACGCCGCCGTCCTGTTGCAGTTGCGCCACAGCCGCAGCAAAGGCCGCGAGTGTCGGCGCTTCGAACAGCAGGCGCAGGTTCAGCTCCAGCCCCAGGCTTTCGCGCAGGCGGGCGACCACTTGGGTCGCGGTGATGGAGTTGCCCCCCAGCAGGAAAAAGTGATCGTCGCCCGCCACCTGGGCCAGTTGCAGTTGCTCGCACCAGATCGCCGCGATCCGCTGTTGCAGGTCCGATTCCAGCGCCACTTCGCTCGCCTGCCCCTGCTGCCCGGGGAACTGCGCGTAGCTGTCGAGGCTGCCATCGGCATGCCGAATCGCACAGGCCGCACGCTGCACTTTGCCGCTGGAGGTCTTCGGCAAGGCGCCGGGGTTGAGCAGCACCACCACGCTCGGGGCTTGCTGGCAGGCCTCGGCCACGGCTTGGCGGATCGCTTTGATCAGCGCTTCGGGCGGCAGGATTTTCTGCACGCTGCGGCTGATTTCCGCGGCGATGCCGATGCCTTCCAGGCCCTGGTCATTCACCGCAAACGCGGCGACTCGGCCCTTGCGCACCCCTTCCACTTCGCGCTCGATGGTCTGTTCGATGTCCTGGGGGTAGAGGTTATGGCCGCGCACGATCAGCAGGTCTTTCAGGCGCCCGGTGATGTACACCTCACCGTCGCGGATAAAGCCCAGGTCACCGGTGCGTAACCAGGTGCGGCCAGCATGCTGGACGAAGGTCTTGGCGCTGGCTTGCGGGTTGCGCCAGTAGCCGTGGGCGATGCTCGGGCCCGTGGCCCAGAGTTCGCCGACGCACTGGTCGGGCAGCTCGGTGAGGGTGTGCGGGTCGGCGATCAGCACGGCGTGGTTCGGCTGGCTGGTACCGCAACTCATGATCGCAGGGCCCTGCCCCGGTTCGGCACGGTTGGCGGCCAGCGCCTGTTCGTCCAGGCGCAGGGCGGGAATGCCACGGCCACGGGTACCGCCGGCGACAAACAGGGTGGCTTCGGCCAGGCCGTAGGAGGCGAAGAAATTATTCGGGGTGAAACCACAGGCGGCGAATTTTTCCGCGAAGCGTTCCAGGGTGTCGAGGCGGATCGGCTCGGAACCCGAATAGGCCACGCGCCAGCGGCTCAAATCCAGGCGCTCCAGGGCCGACTCACTGACCCGTTCGCTGCACAGGCGGTAGGCGAAGTCCGGGCCACCGCTGATGGTACCGCCGTATTCGCTGATCGCCTCCAGCCAGCGCAAAGGTCGGCCAAGGAAGTAGGCCGGCGACATCAACACGCAGGGCACGCCGCTGAAGATCGGTTGCAGCAGGCCGCCGATCAGGCCCATGTCGTGGTACAGCGGCAACCAGCTGACGATCACGTCATCGGGGTTGAGGTCGATGCCAAAACCACGGCGGATCAGCACTTCGTTGGCCACCAGGTTGCCGTGGCTGACTTGCACGCCTTTGGGCAATGCGGTGGAGCCGGAGGTGTATTGCAGGAACGCGATGTCGTCCGCCTTGAGGTCGGGCGCGACCCACTGGTCGGCCCGCTGCGCCTCCAGGGTGTCGACGCTCAATACCGGCGGCGCATTTTCAATCTGGGCCAGGCCCTCGCTGAGGCTGGCAATGGTCAACAGCAGGCGCGGCTCGGCATCGCTGATGATCGACAGCAGGCGCTCCTGGTGATGACGGCGCGTGGATTCCGGTGGATACGCCGGCACCGCGATCACCCCGGCGTACAGACAACCAAAGAACGCCGCCACATAGTCCGGGCCACTCGGGAACAGCAACACCGCACGCTCGCCCAGGCCAGCGTTGGCTTGCAAGGCAGCGGCGATGGTGCGGGCGCGTTGGTCGAGGTCGCGATAACTGAGCACCACACTGTGCTCGGCGCTCTCGGCGAGGAAGCGCAACGCCACCTGGTCCGGCGTCTGCGCAGCACGCTGTTGAAGGGACTGGACCAGGGTGCGGGGGAGTTCGAAGGCGTCCATCATGGGGTTCCTGCCTGAAATCGGCTTACGGGAAATTCGGGAAGTCGGTGGGGTTCAGCCGGCGACGAGCTGCCGCGCCGCGCCAATGCGCCAGCGCGCCAAGTGCTCGTCGGCATAGCGACGCACGCAGCGCAGCACGGCGCTTTCGTGCTGCACGAGGAAGAAGTGATGGCCGTCAAACATGTCCAGGGAAAACCCACTGGCGGCGTCGAGTTGCCAGTCGAGCAACTGGTCGGCACGCACGCTGTCTTGCTTGCCACCGAACACATGGATCGGCAGCGCCAGGGGCTGGCGCTCGCCATAGGTGAAACTGCCGCACAGCAGAAAATCGGCGCGCAGGATCGGCAACATCAGTTGCATCAGCTCGGGGTTGGCCAGGGCTTCTTCGGCGGTGCCTTGCAATTGCCGCAGGCGGGCAATCAGTTGGGCATCGGTCTTTTCGACGGCGTACTCGCTCACATCACGACGCGCCGGGCCCGCCGTGCCGGACGCGAACAACGCCAGGGGCGCGGGCAGATTGCGCGCGTTCAGAGCGTGAGCCAATTCAAACGCCAACAGCCCGCCAAGGCTGTGGCCGAACAAGGCATAGGGACCATCCAGATCACGGCTGATTTCTTCAGCAAGCTGCGCGGCCAAGGCCTTGATATCGCGCTGCAATGGCTCGTCCATGCGCATGCCGCGTCCCGGCAATTCCAGCGGGCACACTTGCAGCCAGTCCGGCAGCACCCGGCGCCAGCGAGCGTAGACCGAGGCGCTGGCGCCTGAGTGGGGCAGGCAAAACAGGCGCAGCCGCAGGGACGTACTCATCCCGCGAGGACTCCGAACTGAAACACGCTGAATGCACGATAAAAACCCATCTGGTCCTCCTGCGGGTGCTGGTCCTTGGCCGTTGTACTAACGAACCTGTCACCCATGAGAACGGACGGAGCCTTCAAATAATTAGTCGCCGGGGGCGAGCGAGACATGGTTCACACCTTTGCCCAAGGCATAAGATTAGTTCGTCTTCTCATTTGACAATCATTATCATTAAGCATAATTTGTTGCCCGATATGTAGGAGGCCTCAGCAGGGATGCCCTCCCCTAACCTATTCGCAGCAAGGTGATTTCCATGACGGAACAAGTATCCACAGGCAGGTGCGATTCACCCCTTCTCCAGGCGTTCGTCGACAATCGACTGATTTTGGTGAAGATCGCGGCCCGTATCACCGGGTGCCGCTCCCGCGCCGAAGACGTGGTGCAGGACGCCTACTTCCGGCTGCAGTCGGCGCCGACCATCACCTCATCGTTCAAGGCCCAACTGAGTTATCTGTTCCAGATCGTGCGCAACCTGGCGATCGATCATTACCGCAAGCAGGCCCTGGAGCTCAAATACTCCGGGACCGAAGAGGAAGGCTTGAATGTGGTTATTCACGGCGCTTCACCGGAAACCTCGCACATCAATTTCAACACCCTGGAAAACATCGCCGACGCCCTGACGCAACTGCCCCAGCGCACCCGCTACGCGTTCGAGATGTACCGCTTGCATGGCGTGCCGCAAAAAGACATCGCCAAGGAGCTTGGGGTGTCGCCGACCTTGGTGAACTTTATGATTCGCGATGCGCTGGTGCATTGCCGCAAGGTGTCGGGCAGTCATAGCGATACGTTTGCGCGGCGGGTTTAATCCAGCGCCGACATATGTGGGTAAGGGCTCCACGGAAACTACGATGCGAAGCGAGCCGCTCTTGATCTTGATCTGCTTGTGATCTTGATCTGGCTTTTGATCTTAGGCGCCCCGTTAAACCACGCTGGCCGGAATTCGACAGGGATT
>NZ_JBZXEA010000036.1:0-13512 GCF_058725345.1 Pseudomonas sp. DW-iso17
GCCAAGACGAAAAGACCTTGAAAGGGCTGGCTTTTACAGCGGGTCACTTTTGGAAGGACCCAAAAGTAACCAAAAGGTCCTCGCCCCACCACTCGGCACCTCGCTTGGGCTCGGTGTGCCCGTAATCCGCCAGTGATTTGGGGGGCCGCCGCCACGCGCCATCCATGGCGCGGGGCGGCTAAACCGGCATCCCTGCCGGTTTACCCCCCAAATCCCTGTCGAATTCCGGCCAGCGTGGTTTAACGGGGCGCCTGAGATCAAAAGCAGATCAAGAGCGGCTCGCTTCGCATCGTGGTTACCGCCTGGGTAGGAGCGGGTAGGATTGAGTTTCGCAAAAACCAGAAAACCCGCCGAGGCGGGTTTTCTCACAACTTACTGCACAGCAGGCGAATCAAGGCCATGTTTTTCAATCACCGTAAACACATCCGCCACATCCTGGACCATGATCCGGGCGGTATTGGCAACTGTGCGCGGGTTCGCAGACCAGGAAGAATCACCCCCGGCAGACCCGAAGGTCTCCCACGCACAGCCGCCACACCGACAGGATGTATCAAACCCCACTCACCAACTTCCCACTGTCCATCCGGCGCTTATACGCACTGTCCCGACTCGCCAACCAGAAGTACAACGGCGACGTCACCACCAACCCCACCACCCACGACAAGTCCGCGCCGTTGATGTGCTGCGAAATCGGCCCCACGTACAGCGGCGTGTTCATGAACGGAATCTGCACCACGATCCCCACCCCATAGGCCAGCAGCGCCTGGGGGTTGTACTTGCCGTAGATGCCGCCATCCACGCGGAAGATCGAGGCGATGTCGTATTGGCCTTTGTGAATGGCATAGAAGTCGATCAGGTTGATCGCCGTCCAAGGCACCAGCACCACCAGCAGCACCAGCACCATGTCGACGAAGTGGCCGATGAAGTCTTGGGAGGCAAACACCGCCGCAATCGAACAGGCGGCCAGCACGATGATGGAGATCACCGCACGGCTTTTCGCGGTCGGGATCCAGCGGTAGGCGAAGGTCTGTACCAGGGTGATGATCGACAGCACCGCGCCGTACAGGTTGAGGGCGTTGTGGCTGATCACGCTGAGCAGGAACAGCACCAGCATCAACGGGCCGATGGCGCCGGTGGCGAGTTTGACGGCGTCCATGGTGTCCATGCCTACCGGCGTGGCGAGCACTGCCACGGCGCCGAAGATGAACGCCAGGCTCGACCCCAGCGCCGAGCCTAGGTAGGTGGTCCAGAAGGTGGCGGCTACCGGCACGTCGGCGGGCAGGTAGCGGGAGTAGTCCGACACGTAGGGCGCAAACGCGATTTGCCACAGCGCAGCCAGGGAAACAGTGGCCAGCCAACCGGAGATGTTGAAGCTGCCACGGGTGAGGAAATCGGTGGTCTGCACATGGGTGAAGATGTAGCCAAAGCCCAGCACGATGCCGGCGCCGAGGATCCAGGTGCCGATGCGGTTGAGTACGTGGATGAAGCGGTAGCCGATGATGCCGATGATCCCGGAACCGATGGCGCCGATAACGATGCCCACCGGTACAGGCACGGCGTCCACCACACCATGCAGGGATTTACCGGCCAGCACGATGTTGGAGGCGAAGAAGCCGATGTACATCACCCCCGCAATCACCACCACCAGCAATGCGCCGAGGGAGCCGAACTGCGCACGACTCTGGATCATCTGCGGGATACCCATTTGCGGGCCCTGGGCCGAGTGCAATGCCATCAACACACCGCCGACCAAATGGCCGACAAGGATAGCGACAATGCCCCACACCAGGTTGAGGTGGAACAGTTGCACACCCAGTGCGCCAGTGACGATCGGCAACGGCGCGATGTTGCCGCCGAACCACAGGGTGAACAGGTCTCTTACCTTTCCATGGCGATCTTCCGGGGGCACGTATCCAATCGTGTGTTTTTCGATGAGCGGGGCGGAGGATGTTGCAGTGGTAACCATGACGAGCTCCAAGGCAAGGTGAGTACGTGGGCGTACTTCGCTGTGCGGCGCATGGGCACCGCTTTGTTGTTGGAGTGATCATCTGCAATGGGCGCAGGCAGGTAAATTAGTAAGTTTGTTGCTATAGACCTTAAAAAAAGTATCTCGTGAGGTTTTTTGCTCCGGTATGTTGCATGCACGTCAATGGCTTGAAAAACCGGTGTTTCTTCGCACTTGTTTGGGGCAAAAAACCACGTTTAGGGAGGTGCCGATGGCAGCCTATAACCTGCGTCAGCTCAGATATTTTGTGACCACGGCCGAATGCGGCAGCGTTGCCGAGGCGTCGCGCAAGCTGTATATCGCCCAGCCGTCGGTTTCCACGGCGATCAAGCAACTGGAAGACAGCTTTGGCGTGCAACTGTTTATCCGCCATCACGCCCAGGGCGTTTCCCTCACGCCCAGCGGAGCGCGCTTTTATCGCAAGGCGTTGGAGCTGTTGCGGGTAGCCCATGAGTTCGAACAGAACGCCCTGGCCGATAACGATGTGGTGGCCGGGCAGATTGACATCGGTTGTTTTGAAACCGTGGCACCGTTGTACTTGCCACGCTTGATCGCCGGTTTCAAGGCGCGCTGGCCGGGCGTGGAGATCCGTATCCGCGATGGCGAGCAGCAGGAGCTGGTGCAGGCGCTGACGGCGGGCAGTATCGACGTGGCGATGCTGTTTGAGCACGACCTGGGCAGCACCATCGAGACCACGCCGCTGATGCCGCCGCAACAGCCCTATGCGTTGCTGCCGGCCGACCACCGCTTTGCCCAACAGGCCAAGGTGTCCCTGGCCGACCTGGTGCTGGAGCCGATGATTTTGCTGGACGTGTTGCCCAGCCGTACCTACTTCGTGAGCATCTTCGAAGAGCGCGGGCTGACCCCGAATATTGTATTTAGCTCGCCCTCCATCGAAATGGTGCGGGGCATGGTGGGGCGGGGGTTCGGGTTCTCGATCCTGGTGACCAAACCGTTCAGCGAGTACACCTATGATGGGCAGAAAGTGGTGTGCATTCCCTTGGTGGAAACGGTCACGGGGTCGGGGTTGTCCGCCGTCTGGCTACGCCGCGCACCCTTGACCAAACCGGTGCAGTTGTTTGTCGACTACTGCCGCGAAGAGTTGGCGCGACTACTGGGCTGAACACCAAACCCCAATGCCGATCAGTTAAGCGAACACAGTGCTCAACGCAACTAAGATCAAAGGTGGGAGCTGGCTTGCCTGCGAAAGCGGTCGTGCAGTAACCGATGCAGTGATTGACACACCGCCTTCGCGGGCAAGCCCGCTCCCACAGGGATTTGCGCTTAACTGATCGGCATTGGGGCTGGCCCCTCCCACATAGGTGGTGCGATGTCTTCAGGTGCTGATAAAGCCTAGCAACCGCTGCAACATCGCATCGCAGCCATCGAGCTGCTCCAGGCTCACAAACTCATCGGGCTTATGCCCTTGGTCCATGCTGCCTGGCCCGCATACCACGGTGGGAATACCCACCGCATCGAACAGCCCGCCCTCGGTACCAAACGCTACGGTGCCGAATGCCTGCGAGTCGCAAAACGTCGCAATCAATTGCGCCGCCTGGCTGCGCTCATCCGTGACCAGCCCTGGGTAGGCCGACAACTCGGTGAACCGAATCGAACTCTGCTTGCTGACCGCCTGCATGCGCGGCAACACCTGCTGCCGCGCGTAGGCCTGTAGCTCTTCAGCTACTTCGCCCGGGTCCATGGAGGGCAGGGCGCGCACCTCAAAGTCAAAGCGGCAGTCGGCTGGCACGATATTCAAGGCCTTGCCGCCGTTGATCATGCCGGTCTGTACCGTGCTGAACGGCGGGTCAAAACGTGGGTCCTGACGCGCGCGTAGCCGTTGGCCAATGCGCCCCAGTTCACCGATCAACTCGGCGGCGTGTTCAATCGCATTCACACCCGAGGGCGCATAGGCCGAGTGGCACGCCTGGCCCTGAACATCGCAGCGCATCGCCAACTTCCCCTTGTGGCCCAGTACCGGCTTGAGCTCGGTCGGCTCGCCGATGATGCACAACATCGGCTTGACCGGACGCTGTTCAAGAACGGCGAGCAGCGAGCGCACGCCCAGGCAGCCGACTTCCTCATCGTAGGACAGGGCGATGTGCACCGGCAGGCGCAATGGCGCCTTGACCAGCGCTGGCACCAACGCCAGCACGCAGGCGATATACCCCTTCATGTCGGCGGTGCCGCGCCCGAACAGCTTGCCGTCGCGCTCGGTCAGCGTGAACGGCGGCAGGCTCCAGGGTTGCCCATCCACCGGCACCACGTCGGTATGCCCCGACAGCACGATACCTGGCAGTTCCACCGGGCCGATGCTGGCAAACAGGTTGGCCTTGCTGCGTTGCGCGTTGTAGACCAGCTCGCTGGTGACGCCAAGCCCGGCCAGGTAATCGCGCACATACTCGATCAATTGCAGGTTGGACTCGCGGCTGGTGGTGTCGAAGCCCACCAGGGTTTCCAGCAGGTCGCGGCTGCGGCTCATCGGTCGTCTCCGGCCACACCGTAGCCGGGGGAGCGGTCGGGGGCGAGGGCACGATCGATATAGTCCTGCACCTGTGGGCGGTAGGCATCCCAGATTTTTTGCAATTCGCCAATCGGCGCCTCGTCGGCCCAATCCACGCGCAAGTTGATAATCGGCCAAGTCAACTCGCCCACCACCACCAGCGCGGCGGAGTGCACCGGGCCGGCTTCGCCACCGGCGGCGATGGCGGCATGCATCGCGGCCAGTAGACGGTCTGCGAGCTGGCCTTCGCCCTGTTCGAAGGCCGTGACCATCGCGGTGATCACTTCAGGGGCGGCGAGCATATTGCCCGCCGCCACGCATTGCTCGCCCGATACCGCGTGATGGGTACCCAGGGTCTGACTGCCGCTGAAATGCACGCTGCGGCCCAGGTGGTCAATCGCCGTCAGTTGCCGGTACTGGCTGTAGCCGTTGCGGGTGAGCGCTTTATCGACGGCGTCGGCGGGAGCCAGGCCCTGTTCCAGCCCGTCGAGGACGTCAGGGCCGAGGGCCGGCAAGGTGATGTTCTGGGTCGACACGGCGCCCACACCGGGCCGCAGCCACGGGCAGCGGGCGCCCACGGCGATGCTCGATGAGCTGATGGCAATGCCCAGTTGGCCGGTCTCTGCACAACGGCCGACGATAGAAAAGGTCATGGCTAGCCTCCTTACTCTGGGATAACCGCGATCACATCAATTTCCATCAGCCACTGCGGCTGGCCCAGGGCCGAAACCACCAGCCCGGTGGAAATCGGGAACACGCCCTTGAGCCACTTGCCGACTTCCTGGTACACCGGCTCGCGATAGCGTGGGTCGATCAAATAGGTGGTGGTCTTCACGATATGGCTGAGGTCGCTGCCGGCTTCTTCCAGCAGTTGCTTGACGTTCTTCATCGCCTGCTCGGCCTGGGCCCGTGGGTCGCCGAGGCCGACCAGGTTGCCGTCGAAATCAGTGCCCACCTGGCCGCGTACGTACACGGTGTTGCCGGCGCGCACGGCCTGGCATAGGTCGTTGTCCAGGCTCTGGTTGGGATAGGTTTCTTTGGTGTTGAACATGCGAATGCGAGTGTGAGTAGGCATCAAAAAACTCCTGGGAAAAATGATCAGGCGCTGACAGGGGACTGGCGGGCAACCGGGGCGGCTTCGCGGTACTCAAGGTACTGACGCTGGATGGCGATATGGTCGGCCACGTATTTGGCGTCGTGCCACACGCCCCAGATAAACGACGAGCCACGCCGCGATTGCCATGGCAACCCAAGGAAGTAGATGCCCGCTTCGCTGGAGACACCGCGCTGGTGTTGCGGCTTGCCAGCGGCGTCGAAGGCGTCTACCTGCAACCAGCTGTAGTCCACGGCAAATCCGGTGGCCCAGATGATCGAAGTGATGCCAGCCTCCGCCAGGTCCAGTGTCAGGATCGGCTGCTTGATGCATTCAGCGTCGGGGAACACGCGACGTGCCTCGGGCTCCAGGGGCAGGTCGAGGCCGTTGCGCTCGATATAGGCGTCGGCCGCATCCAGCAAGGCCAGGTAGTTTTCATCACCGCGCGCCAGGTTCTCCACCAGGTTGGGTTGGAACGTTGCCACCGTGCCGTCGAAGGCGTGAGTCAGGCCGACCAGGGTCATGCCTTGCTGGGCCAGCTCGCGAAAGTCGATGGTCTTGCCGCCGTGGGCGCCACTCACGGCAATGGTGACGTGCTCGCGGCCGGGTTTCATCGCCGCCTGGTCCCACTCGCCCAATACGCCCAACCACCAGCAGAAGTCGCGGTTGCGATAGGCGCGAGGAGGGCGGTCATGGGCGCCGACCGACAGGTACACCTGGCGACCGGAACGCTGCAATTCATCGGCAATTTGCACCCCGGACGAGCCGGCGCCCACCACCAGCACAGCGCCGGCTGGCAGTTGCCCAGGGTTGCGATAGTCGGCGGAGTGGATCTGGTGCAGCGCGGTGTCTTTAGGCGCGATAGCGGGAATCACAGGCTTTTGAAAGGGCCCGGTGGCGGCTACCACGCGGTTGGCTTCGATCACGCCTTCGCTGGTGTGCACGGTAAAGCCGGGGCGCCCCTCGTTGCGTACTACTGAGGTGACGTCCACGCCGGTGCGGATCGGCGCGTTGAATTTACGGGCATAGGCTTCGAAGTAATCGGCGACGCGCTCTTTGGGTGCGAACCCATCGGCGGGGACGTCATCGAAATGCAGGCCGGGGAAGCGGTCATGCCAGGCCGGGCCGTTGGCGACCAATGAGTCCCAGCGGCCGGTGCGCCAGCGCTCGGCAATACGGCTGCGTTCCAGCACCAGGTGCGGCACGCCTTGCTTGCTCAAATGCTCGCTCATGGCCACGCCAGCTTGACCTGCGCCAACCACCAGCGTGTCTATTTTTGTTATCGCTACAGTCATGTCTCTATCCTTGCGTAATGCAGTTGGATTCAGCTCGGGCATGACGTCAAGTTAGGCGGCGGGGGGGTATTAATAAAATATTATTAAGTTGGGAAGTGAGCATAAATATCGGATGCAGAGCCGGCGAATGCCTGCCAGACAGCACATACATGCAATTCCCCACAGCTGCCAACCGGCCACACTCTCCCCATCGCTCAATGCTCCGGGGAAACACCCAGCCATGGAATCAACCGCCAACACTCGCCCCGACGAAGTCGTCACCCTGGTCGTCAAGCACCGGGTCAAACCCGGCTTTGAAGTCGAGTACGAAGCCTGGCTGCGCCGCATCGTGCGCATCGCGGGCGAACGCCCTGGGCACCTTGGCGTTGACGTGGTGCGCAGCCAGCAAAACGGCATGGCGCTGTTCACTTGCGTGCTGCGCTATAGCTCCACCAACGCCCTTGAGCTGTGGCTCGGCTCCCCGCAACGCCAGGCCCTGATCGACGAAGCCGCGCCCATGCTGGCGGATGGCGACCAGACGGAAATCGGCGCGGCCAATGAATTCTGGTTCACGCCCCAGGCCGAGGGCGGTGCCAAGCCGCCGCGCTGGAAGCAGGCGGTGGTCAGCCTGTTTGTGATCCTGCCGCAAACCCTGCTGCTGCCGTTTATCTGGGGGCCGATCCTGCGGTTGCACCCGTTTTTGTCCAACTACGTGGTCTCCACCTTCCTGGTCACCCTGACCATCGTGTTGCTGGTGGTGTACCTGCTGATGCCGGCGGCCACCCGCCTGTTCGCTCCCTGGCTTGAAGCCTCTGTAAAGGAAACCCTATGAACGCCGATCTGATTCTGTTCAATGGCCAGTTCCACACCGTGGACCGGGAAAACCCACGCGCCACCGCCGTGGCCATCCACCAAGGGCGCTTTGTCGCCGTCGGTACCGACGGCGAAGCCATGGCCCTGCGCGGCAGCGGCACCCAGGTCATCGACCTCAAGGGCCGCACCGTGATTCCCGGCCTCAACGACTCGCACTTGCACCTGATTCGTGGCGGTTTGAACTACAACCTTGAACTGCGCTGGGAAGGCGTGCCGTCCCTGGCCGATGCCTTGCGCATGCTCAAAGACCAGGCCGACCGCACGCCCACGCCGCAATGGGTGCGCGTGGTGGGCGGCTGGAACGAATTCCAGTTCGCCGAAAAGCGCATGCCCACCCTGGAAGAGCTCAACCAGGCCGCCCCGGACACCCCGGTGTTCGTGCTGCACCTGTACGACCGCGCCTTGCTCAACCGCGCAGCCCTGCGGGTGGCGGGCTACACCAAGGACACGCCGAACCCGCCGGGCGGTGAGATCGTACGCGACAGCAACGGCAACCCCACCGGCATGCTGGTGGCGCGGCCCAACGCGATGATCTTGTACTCGACCTTGGCCAAAGGCCCGAAACTGCCTTTGGAATATCAGGTCAACTCCACCCGCCAGTTCATGCGGGAACTCAATCGCCTGGGCCTGACCAGCGCCATCGATGCCGGCGGCGGCTTCCAGAACTACCCCGATGACTATGCGGTGATCGAGCAACTGGCCAAGGATCAACAGTTGACGGTGCGCATCGCCTACAACCTGTTCACCCAGAAGCCCAAGGAAGAGCTCAGCGACTTCAAGCACTGGACCGGCAGCGTCACCCTGCACCAGGGCGATGACTACCTGCGCCATAACGGTGCCGGCGAGATGCTGGTGTTCTCGGCGGCGGATTTCGAAGACTTCCTCGAACCCCGCCCTGACCTGCCGCTGACCATGGAACAGGAGCTGGAACCGGTGGTACGCCACCTGGTGGAACAGCGCTGGCCGTTCCGTCTGCACGCCACTTACGACGAGTCCATCTCGCGCATGCTCGACGTGTTCGAGAAGGTCAACCGCGATATTCCGTTCAATGGCTTGCCGTGGTTCTTCGACCACGCCGAAACCATCACCCCGAAAAACATCGAACGCGTGCGTGCCCTCGGTGGCGGTATTGCGATTCAGGATCGCATGGCGTTCCAGGGCGAATACTTCGTCGAGCGCTACGGCGCCAAGGCCGCCGAAGCCACGCCGCCGATCAAGCGCATGCTGGCCGAAGGCGTGCCGGTAGGGGCGGGCACCGATGCCACCCGCGTGTCGAGCTACAACCCCTGGACCTCGCTGTATTGGATGGTCAGCGGCCGCACCGTCGGTGGCCTGGAGCTGCACGCCGAGGGCTTGCCGCGCCTTACCGCATTGGAGCTGTTCACCCACGGCAGCGCCTGGTTCTCCTCCGAGCAGGGCAAGAAAGGCCAGATCAAGGTCGGTCAATTGGCGGATGTCGCCGCGTTGTCGGCGGACTTTTTCAGCGTCGAAGAAGAAGCCATCAAGTGGATCGAGTCGGTGCTGACCGTGGTCGGCGGCAAGGTCGTGTACGGCGCTGGCGACTTCGAAGATTTCGCCCCGCCACGGGTACCGGTGCTGCCGGACTGGTCGCCGGTGGTCAAGGTGCCGGGGCACTGGCGCCCCACGTCGCCGATGCAGGCCCAGGTTCACCAGTGCAGCGGCCCCTGTGGCGTGCATGCCCATAGCCATGAAAAAGCGCGCCTTTCCAGCGTGCCGGTCAGCGACTTCCAGGGTTTCTGGGGTGCGTTCGGCTGCTCCTGCTTTGCCTTTTGAAGAACACCCCATCCCTAAAGGAGTTACCCATGACTTACAAGCGCTTGAACAAAGACGATGCTGTTGTTTTGTTGGTTGATCACCAGACCGGCCTGATCTCCCTGGTGCAGGATTTCTCCCCCAACGAGTTCAAGAACAACGTGCTGGCCCTGGCCGACGTGGCGAAGTTCTTCAACCTGCCGACCATCCTGACCACCAGCTTTGAAAGCGGCCCCAACGGCCCATTGGTGCCTGAGCTCAAAGAACTGTTCCCCGACGCGCCGTACATTCCGCGCCCTGGCCAGATCAACGCGTGGGACAACGAAGATTTCGTCAAGGCCGTCAAGGCCACCGGCCGCAAGCAAATCATCATTGCCGGTGTGGTGACCGACGTGTGCGTGGCGTTCCCGACCCTGTGTGCCCTTGACGAAGGCTTTGAGGTCTTCGTGGTCACCGACGCTTCCGGCACCTTCAACGAAACCGTGCAACAAGCCGCCTGGGCGCGTATGACCGCCGCCGGTGCACAACTGGTCAACTGGTTCTCGGTGGCTTGCGAGCTGCAAGTGGACTGGCGCAACGACATGGAAGGCCTGGCCAACCTGCTCTCGCCGCGCATTCCCAACTACCGCAACCTGATGAACAGCTACTCGGCGTTCGCTGCCAAGTAAGCTGGTCGGTAAAACACCGCAAAACCCTGTGGGAGCTGGCTTGCCTGCGATAGCGGTGCATCAGTCAACAGCATTGCTGGCTGATACACCGCTATCGCAGGCAAGCCAGCTCCCACATTTGATTGTGTTCACATTTTGGTTTGTGGTGTGACCACTGACAGGCTATAAAACAGCCCATCGTCCCCTGAGAAGCGACAATGAACCCCTTCGAAGACATGCGCCTGTTCTGCCAGGTCATGGAATCCGGCAGTTTCACCGCCGCCGCCGAGCAATTGGGCTTGTCCAAGCAATTCGTCAGCCGCCGCCTGATCCAACTGGAAGACCGCCTGGGCGTGCGCTTGCTTAACCGCTCCACACGGCGCCTGGACGTCACGCCGCTGGGCCAGAGCTACTACGAGTCGGCCTTGCGCCTGCTCGGTGAGGTGGAACAAGTGGAGCAGGGCATCGCTGGCCAGAACAGCGAGCCCCGAGGCACCATTCGCCTCAGTGCACCCTTGTCGTTCGCCATGGCGCACCTGGGTTGCCTGTTGCCGTTGTTTCTGCGTCAGCATCCGCAGGTCTGCGTTGAAGTTGACCTGAGCGACCGTCCGGTGGACTTGATCGGCGAAGGCTACGACCTGGTGCTACGCATCGGTACCCTGGAAGATTCCACCCTGATCGCCCGACGGATCGCCGCTATCGAGCGGGTGTATTGCGCCAGCCCCGACTACCTGGCGTTGCGGGGTACGCCTTTGAAACCCGAGGATTTAACCACGCACGACTGCCTGCCCTACGGCCACGGCCGCCAGGTGCAATGGCGCTTCAAAGGCAAGGTGCAAGCCTTGAGCGTCAGTGGGCGCATGCGCGTCAATAACGGTGACCTGCTGCGCGATACCGCGATTGCCGGTCTGGGCGTTACCTACCTACCGACGTTCATCGTCAGCGACGCCTTGAAGGACGGTCGCTTGGTCAAGGTATTGGAAGACTTCGCCCCAGAGGCCTTGACCCTGTCGGCGGTGTACCCGCAGCACCGACAGAGTTCACGCCCGGTGCAAGCGCTGGTGGAGTTCCTGCGCGAACGCCTCGCTAGCGGCTGCTGAACAGTTGGCGGATCAGGTTGGGCGTGCTGCCCGTCCACCGCTTGAACGAACGCCGAAAATTCGCCGCATCGTTGAAGTTCAGGTACGCCGCGACTTCCTCGTTACTCAAGCCCTTGGTCAGGTACAGGTGCAAGGCCACATGCTTGCGCACCCGGTCGACCTGTTGCTGAAAACCGGTGTCGTGCCGTTGCAACTTGCGCTTTAGCGTGGCCGGGCTCATGGCGAAAATGTGCGCGGCCTGTTCCAGGCTGGGTGGTTGGCGCACATGTTCGCGCAGGTAGGCATAGAGGCAGTCCAGAAAACTTGTGGCAAAGCCCAGTTGCTCGATTTGTTCAAGGGCTTGCTGGCGCGCGACCTGGCCCGCCGTGGCCGAAGCGCCCGGCCAGTTGTGGGTGAGGTATTCACGGGGGATGCACATCATATCCAGCGGGCGTTCGAAGCGCGTGTGCTCGCCCAGATGCACCCAGTATTGCTCGACATACCGAGGTTCGGCATGGTTGAAACTGCACACCCATGGCAAGCGCTGGCCGCTGAGCCATTGGCTCATGGCAACCAGCGAGGTCATGCTGGCTTCGAGCAGAAAGCGCCAGTGTTCGCCGGCGCCGCAACTGTCCAACCAATACAGGTAAGCGTGGTGCTCATCCAGTTCCAGTTGCAGCGTAGCCAGCGGGCTGAGCAGCACTTGTTGCTGGATCAGGATGTCCAGGGCCTGATGAAGGTTCTGTGCATGCCCCAGCGCATGGCTGGCGGCGCCGTAGTAGCCGGGCAGCAGGCGTTGGCCAAACAGGAAACTGCTGTCATCGGCGTCCAGTAGTTTGCGGCTGTTGCCGATCAAGCCCAGAAACTGTTGCGGGCTCAACCGCGCGTTGCCGGCCAGGATGTCTTCGTGGAACAGGCCGGTGCCCCGCAGCAGGCGATGGCTGTCGATGTCCCGGGACAAGCCCAGGTCGATCAACGTGGCGGGTTGATAGTGACCGGGGATGAAGCGGCTGTCGTTTTCATACCAGCTGGTTTTCACGGCCATTTCAGGCGCTTTTCGCAAGGGGTTGCTTGGCCCGGGCCAGGCCCATATTCAGCCGCGTGAGCAGCTCGTGGGGGGACTCTTGCAAGGCCATTGCCACCGCCGTGGTCGCCGCCAGTTGCAGGCGTTCGCCCTGTTGCCGGGTCTTGTGGGCCAGGCTCTGCACCGCGTGTTGCAACTCCAGCGCCAGGCCCTGGGCCTGACGCTCGCCGGTATTGGGCAGCAGCACCACGAAACGATCGCCCGCCAGGCGGCACAACAGGTCTTGGCGGCGCAGGTTGAGCAGCAGCACGTGGCTGACCGCCTGTAGCACCGCATCACCCTCGGCATGCCCGTAGACCTGGTTGATGGTGGTGAAGTTATCCAGGTCCAGGGCGAGCAACGACAGTGGTTGTTGCTGCGCTTGGCTGTCGCGCAGGCTGTCGATGAGTTGGCGCTTGAGGTAGTCGGCGCCGGCCAGGGGCGTGAGTTTGTCGAATAGCCGGTGCTCGCGAAACAACCGCTCGCGTTTTTCCATTTGCGCGCTGATCGCCAGTTGTTCGTGGTGCCAGTGATAAATGCCAATCGTCAGCAGGATCATGCCCACCGGCATTGGCCCTGACTCCAGCCAGTGATCCCAGGACACGCTATCAGGCAGGCGGATGAATTCGTCGAGGCTGTCGATCCACCAGGAAAAAAAGATGCACGACAGCCCCAGGGCCAGGTATTGGGTGACCCGTCCGGCGGGGCGGCTTTTCAACACCAGGCCCAGCCAGATCAGCGCGAGCAGCGCCGAACCGCCTTCGCCGATGATATCCAGCCATACCCATTCGCTGACGCTCTTGAGCTCGCCGCAGGCCAGGTGCAGGAGCAGCCCGAGGTTGGCGGCGATCAGGAGCAACGCGAGTTTCCAGCGGTGGGGTTTGAGCACGGAAAACATGGCCACGGGTCCTTGGGCAAATGAGTAATGGGCGCCAGCACAGCAGATGGATGTGACGGTTGGATGACGGGCGGGGAGGGTCGAATCAGCTCATGCCCTTGGCACATTTTTCAGCTGAACATAGATCCCATGTGGGAGCTGGCTTGCCTGCGAAGACGGCCTGGCAGCCGGCCTCTATCTATCTGACGGTCAGCGTTCCAAATGTGGGAGCTGGCTTGCCTGCGATGGCGACCTGACAGGCGACACTGTTTATACCGAGTACATATCCATTCCTGCGGTAACGGCCACTTAGGGTTCCGCTTTT
>NZ_JBZXEA010000037.1:0-13154 GCF_058725345.1 Pseudomonas sp. DW-iso17
GCAAGCCAGCTCCCACATTGGCCCTGTATTGCCCACAGAATCAGCGCCTGGCACAAATCCCCTGTGGGAGCGGGCTTGCCCGCGATGGCGGTGTGTCAGTTGCTGCATCTGTGACTGCACTACCGCTTTCGCAGGCAAGCCAGCTCCCACATTGGCCCTGTATTGCCCACAGAATCAGCGCCTGACACAAATCCCCTGTGGGAGCGGGCTTGCCCGCGATGGCGGTGTGTCAGTTGCTGCATCTGTGACTGCACTACCGCTTTCGCAGGCAAGCCAGCTCCCACATTGGCCATGCATTGCCCACAAAATCAGCGCCTGACACAAATCCCCTGTGGGAGCGGGCTTGCCCGCGAAGGCGGAGTGTCAGTCACTGAATCTCTAACTGAACCACCGCTATCGCAGGCAAGCCAGCTCCCACATTGGCCCTGTATTGCCCACAGAATCAGCGCCTGACACAAATCCCCTGTGGGAGCGGGCTTGCCCGCGATGGCGGTGTGTCAGTCACTGAATCTTTAACTGAACCACCGATTTCGCAGGCAAGCCAGCTCCCACATTGGGTTTACCCGCCCTAGCGGATCTGGTGTTTATGCAGCAACCGGTAGAACGTCGGCCGGGAAATCCCCAGTACACGGGCCGCGACACTGAGGTTGTCGCTGTGCCGGTTGAGCACATCGCACAACGCCTGACGTTCGGCGCGGTGTTTGTAGTCTTCCAATGTCGCCATCGGCGCCGACATGGCTTGCTGGCCTTGCAGCCCCAGGTCAGCCGCTTCGATCTGCCGCCCTTCGGCCAGTACCAGGCCACGCCGCACGCGGTTGGCCAGTTCACGCACATTGCCCGGCCACGGGTGTTGCCCCATCGCCACCAAGGCCTCTTCGCTGAAACTGCGCGGGCGCCGTCCGGTTTCCTGGCTGTAAAAACGTGAAAAGTGGTTGGCCAGCATCGCCACGTCACCATGGCGTTCGCGCAACGGCGCGGTGACCACTTGCAGCACATTCAGGCGGTAATACAAGTCTTCGCGAAAGGCGCCCTTCTCTACCGCAGCCTCAAGGTTGACGTGAGTGGCGGCCAACACCCGTACATCCACCGGGATCGGCTGGCTGCCGCCAACGCGTTCGATGTGTTTTTCCTGAAGAAAGCGCAACAAGTTGGCTTGCAGCTCCATCGGCAGATCGCCGATTTCATCGAGGAACAGGGTGCCGCCGTTGGCCGCTTCAATACGCCCGATCTTGCGCTGATGGGCGCCGGTAAACGCGCCTTTTTCGTGACCGAACAGCTCGGACTGGATCAGGTGTTCAGGAATAGCGCCACAATTGATCGCGACAAACGGCTTGGCATGCCGCTGGGATTGGCGGTGCAGGGTCTTGGCCACCAACTCTTTGCCCGTGCCACTGTCACCGCGGATCAACACCGGGGATTCAGTCGGCGCCAACTTGGACAACAATTTGCGCAGCTCACGAATGGGGCGGCTCTCGCCCAGCAATTCATGGGGCTCATCCACCGGCGCGTGGCCCTTGCCACGCAGGCGCGCCATGCCGAACGCGCGACCCAGGGTCACCTGTACCCGGGACACATCGAAGGGTAAGGTATGGAAGTCGAAAAACCATTCGCAGACAAAATCGCCGACGTTCTGCAAACGCAGTACATCCTGGCTGAGCACGGCGATCCACTCGGTGCCGCTGCGACCAATCAACTCCTTGACCGCTTCGGGGCGCTCCAGGTGATCCCGCTGCAAGCGCAGCAGGCCCACATCGCAGGAGCGCTCCCCCACCGCCTCCAAGGCACAGCTGTCTACTTCCCAGCCGGCGGTGCGTAAACCGGGTAATAACCCGTGGCAATCGTCACAGGGGTCGACCACCAATAAGCGGCGTTGGGCGGGTGTCGCAATCATGACTATTCCTTGGCGCCAAGATTGTTAAAGTTATTTAGAAACAACAGTTTGTGGCGACCGTTGGTAACCCTAGCAAGATCTTGACGCTTTCCTTGTACCCTTTCGCTATAAGTGCGGGCAAAAAGCCATGCTTGTTTCGTAGCACGCCGAAAGTTGCTCGTCAGTGAAACGCTTATGGCGCTTTCAAAACAGCCGCTTACATGACGTCAATCAGGAAAAGTTAAATTTTCTTGCCCTAGCATGTGACCCGCACGCCACCATCGTGCATCAGTACAAGTAACCCACCGCACGGTCAGCCCAACCGCCGGTACTCACTTGAATGGGCATACAGAGAGAAGACCCAAATGAACGCTCCGCTGCGCATCAACGAAGCTCTTTTGATTGCAGACCGTGCTTTCCAGCCCTTTCAGTGCGTGGCCTGGCACGATGGCGTCGGCGCCCTCAGCCTGAGCGTCATCGACCGTACCAACACCCGCATCGGCAGCAAACAGCTGTCCTGCACTGCGTATACCGACCCGGCTCAACTTGAAAACCTGTTGTTACAGGCCCGCGCCGAGCTCGATAAAGATGGCCACCAGTTGCAGTCCTGGGCAATGCCGAAGTAATGCAATGCGGCAACTTCCAGCCAACGCCAAACATCGGCTGGAAGTGGCGCACTAAAACGTCAGTTACTTAGCGTGCCGCGAGAATAAACCGTTCGAACGCCTCGGCAGCGCCGTCCTCGACATTGCTGCCGGTCACCACATTGGCCTGGCGCTTGACGGTTTCTTCGGCCTGGCCCATGGCAATCGACAATCCCGCCACATGAAACATCGCCGGGTCATTGCCACCGTCACCAATCGCAGCCGTTTGCGCAAGCGGCACGCCCAGGTGCTCGGCCAGGGTTTTCAAGGCTTCGCCTTTGTTGGCCAGCATCGCGGTCACGTCCAGATACACCGGCTGCGAACGCGATACCTGGGCCGACCCCTGCACTTTCGGCTGCAATTGCGCCTCCAGCTCCACCAGCAACTGGGTGTTGTTGCTGGCGGCGACGATCTTGTCGACCCGGTCCAGGTAAGGCTCGAAACTCTCCACCACCACCGGCCCATAGCCCAAGCCGTCGGCTTCGCGCTGCACCATGGGCCCGGGCGGATCACGGCGCAGCCAGTCGCCATCGGCAAACACCCAGACTTCCACGTCCGGCTCGGCCGAAAACAGCGCCAGGGTGATCAGCGCCGCTTCCGCCGGCAGATGGTGAGCAACCAGGATGCTGCCATCCGGGTTGACCAACGTACCGCCATTAAAGCCAGCCACCGGCACATCGATGCCAAAGGTCTCGATCAAATGCCGCATGGCTTTGGGCGGACGCCCGCTGGCCAGGCTGAAAAGCACCCCGGCCTCGCGCATGGCGCGAATGGCATCGGCGGTGCGTTGGCTGAGGCTGTGGTCGGGATGCAATAGCGTCCCGTCCACATCACTGAGGACAAACCGGATGGGTTGAATCGTCGCGTCACTCATCCGAGGCTATGCCAAGCGCGGCCATCGCGGGCCAGCAAGGCATCGGCCGCTGCTGGGCCATCCTCACCAGCCTTGTAAGCCTGGATACCGTCATCTTCCTTCCATGCATCCAGGAACGGCTGCACCGCACGCCAACCGTTCTCGATGTTGTCGGCACGCTGGAACAAGGTCTGGTCGCCGGTCATGCAGTCGTAGATCAGGGTTTCGTAACCCGTCGACGGTTGCATCTCGAAGAAGTCCTTGTAGTCAAAGCCCAATTCGATATTGGCCATTTCCAGGGTCGGCCCAGGCTGCTTGGCCAAAAGGTCGAACCACATGCCTTCGTTCGGCTGGATCTGGATCTTAAGGTAAGTGGGCTTGAGCTCATCGACTTCGGTATCGCGAAATTGCGCATAAGGCGCCTGCTTGAAGCAGATCACGATCTCGGTGTCACGGATGCTCATGCGCTTGCCGGTACGCAGGTAAAACGGCACACCGACCCAACGCCAGTTATCAATCATCACTTTGAGCGCGACGAACGTCTCGGTGCTGCTGTCCGGCGCGACGTTGGCTTCTTCGCGATAGCCGGGTAATGGCTTGCCGGCGATTTCTCCGGCGGTGTATTGGCCGCGCACGGAGTTGGCCCGCGCATCTTCCAGCGACCAGGGGCGGATGGCACCGACCACTTTGGCCTTCTCACCCCGCACCGCATCGGCACCAAAGGCGGCCGGCGGTTCCATGGCGACCATCGCCAGCAGCTGGAATAGGTGGTTGGGCACCATGTCCCGCAGTGTGCCGGTCTTCTCGAAGAAGTTGCCCCGGGTTTCAACGCCGACGGTTTCAGCGGCAGTGATTTGCACGTGATCGATGTAGTGGTTGTTCCAGAACGCTTCGAACAGCACGTTGGAGAAACGGCTGACCAGGATGTTCTGCACCGTCTCCTTGCCCAGGTAATGGTCGATGCGGTAGATCTGCTTCTCGCTCATCACCTTGAGCAGGCAGGCGTTGAGCGCCTCGGCGGTGGCCAGGTCGGAGCCGAACGGCTTCTCGATCACCACGCGCCGAAAGCCATCGTCCGTTTCATTCAACAAGCCAGCGCTGCCCAGGCGCTGCACCACTTCACTGAAAAAGCGCGGAGCGGTGGCCAGGTAGAACACCGCATTGGCGGTGCCGCTGTCAGCGATCTTGCTGGCGATATCGGCATAGGTGCTGTCGTCGAGGAAATCGCCCTCGACGTAGCTGATGCCCTTGGCCAATTGTGCCCACAACGCGGGGTCGAGGGCGTTCTCGGCATTGCCCCTGACCTTGCTGGAGGCTTCGGTACGAATGAAGTCCTCAAGTTTCTTGGCAAAGTCCGCGTCGCTGATGGCGTTGTGATCAACGCCGACAATACGCAGGCCATCGCCCAGCAACCCATCGCGGCTCAGGTTGTACAGCGCCGGCATGAGCAGGCGCTTGACCAGGTCGCCATGGGCGCCAAACAGAAACAATGTGGTGGGTGGAGCAGGTTCGGCCTTGGGTTTCTTGCCGTTGACGGTCATTTTTTGGAAGTCTCCACATGGCCACCAAAGCCGAAGCGCATGGCAGACAGCATTTTGTCACCGTAGGTGCTCTGCTGGCGGGAACGGAAACGCGCGAACAGCGAGGTCGACAACACCGGAACCGGCACCGCCTGCTCCATGGCTGCTTCGATGGTCCAACGACCTTCACCGCTGTCGGCCACAGAGCCCGAGTAGCCGTCAAGTTTGGGGTCGGTGGCCAGGGCATCGGCGGTCAGGTCCAGCAACCAGGACGACACCACGCTGCCACGACGCCAGACTTCGGCGATGTCGCCGACGTTGAGGTCAAAGCGCTGGTCTTCCGGCAGGTTTTCCGAGTTCTTGGTCTTGAGGATGTCAAAACCTTCGGCAAACGCCTGCATCATCCCGTACTCGATGCCGTTGTGGATCATCTTGACGAAGTGCCCCGAACCCGCTGGGCCGGCGTGAATGTAGCCCTGCTCGGCACGTGGGTCGGCAGAGGCCGAACGGTCCTTGGTGCGCGGGATGTTACCCAGGCCCGGCGCCAGGCTTTTGAAGATCGGGTCGAGGCGATTCACGGTCTCGGTGTCACCACCGATCATCATGCAGTAGCCACGTTCCAGGCCCCAGACGCCGCCCGAGGTGCCCACGTCTACATAGTGCAGGCCCTTTTCAGCCAGGGCTTTGCCGCGACGCACGTCGTCCTTGTAGTTGGTGTTGCCGCCGTCGATGATCACATCGCCGTCTTCCAGCAGTTCGCTCAGTGCGTTGATGGTGTCTTCGGTGGGCGCGCCCGCCGGCAACATGACCCAGACAGCACGGGGCTTTTGCAGGCCGGCCACCAGCGCTTTCAAGTCGGCGACGCCGGTGGCGCCCTCCTCGCTCAAGGCTTTGACGAAGGCTTCGTTACGGTCGTATACAACGGTGGTATGCCCATTGAGCATCAGGCGCCGCGCAATGTTACCGCCCATGCGGCCTAGTCCGATAATCCCCAGTTGCATGTGCTGATGCTCCTAACTTCTAAAAAATGTGTGACATAGTTTATAGCGCAATGAGGCTAATGAGGGTTAGTCCAGAGCGGATCCGTGTAGTTTCATGACAAAAAAGTGGCCATCGTTTCACCATCACCCCGGCAAAAGTCACACGACCGCCAAAAATAAAAAAGTTCCCTTGCTGCGAAAAAGAATTCAAACTTGCTTCCGACTGTTGCCAAAAACCTGTTTTGGCACCGCGATCTACCGGCTATTTGCGAGGTAAGCAATGAGCACAGCACAGATGACCCGTCCGCCACAGACCCTCTACGTCACCCTCCGTCGCGATGAACTGCGCCAGTTGAAAGACGAGCGCGATCAGTTGCAACAGGAAGTCCTGCGCCTGCGCTTGCACCTTCAAGCCCAGCTCGATCAACCGTCGGATGCCAAGCCAGCCCTGTGCTGAAAGCCGGGCCGAACGCGTTGTAAGGCAATACCTACAGAAAACTCACAAAGTTTTCACATTCCCCTCTTGATACTCCCGTTCCGCGATGCCGCTCACTTCCTGGGCGGCCCGATGTTGCGCGCCTGTGCGCGACAATCTTTCTCTGATGGGGCGCTGGATGGCGATGTTCAAACGCAGCACGACGACTGCGAAAGGCTTTGATTGGGCCGGCCTTGGCTGGTTATTCCTGTTTTTCTGGTATTTCTCGGGTATTACCCAACTTCTTATCCAACTGACCGGCACCTCCGGCTTCAGTGGCTTCCGCCAGGCCTTCTTCATGAGTGCGCTGTGGCTGGCGCCGATGTTGCTGTTCCCGCGTCGTACACGCCTGCTCGCCGCCTTGATCGGCGTGGTGCTGTGGGCTTGCTCCATGGCGAGCCTGGGTTATTTCTTCATTTATCAGCAGGAATTTTCCCAGAGCGTCATCTTCATCATGTTCGAGTCGAACATCTCTGAAGCCGGCGAATACGCCACCCAATACTTTGCCTGGTGGATCGTGCTGGCGTTCATTGCCCACACCGCCTTCGCCATCTTCCTGTGGACGCGCTTGCGCCCGGTGTACCTGCCGCGCGGTCAGTCAATCCTGGCAGCCATTGCCATCGTCCTGGCGGTGGTGGGCTACCCACTGGTCAAGCAGATCGCCACCAGCGAAACCATGGAATTGGCCATCGACCGTTTCGAAACCCGCATCGAGCCTGCCGTGCCTTGGCAGATGATCGTCGCCTACCGTCGCTACACCGAGCAGCTGGATAACATGCAAGGCATGCTCACCAGTGCAAGCAAGATCCCGCCCTTGAACAACCTCAAGGACAGCATGGCCGGCCAGCCGTCCACACTTGTCTTGGTCATCGGCGAGTCGACCAACCGCCAGCGCATGAGCCTCTACGGCTACCCGCGCAACACCACGCCGGAACTGGACAAGCTGCGCGACCAACTGGCCGTGTTCGATAACGTCATCACCCCGCGCCCCTACACCATTGAAGCGCTGCAACAGGTGCTGACCTTCGCTGACGAAGAAAACCCAGACCTGTACCTCAAGACACCGTCGATTGTCAGCGTGATGAAACAGGCCGGCTACAAGACCTTCTGGATCACCAATCAGCAGACCATGACCAAACGCAACACCATGCTCACGACCTTTTCCGAACAGGCCGACGAGCAGGTGTACCTCAACAACAACCGCAACCAGAACGCCCGTCAGTACGACGGCGATGTACTGGCGCCGTTTTCCAAGGCCCTGGCCGATACCGCCGAACGCAAGTTCATCGTGGTGCACCTGCTGGGCACCCACATGAGCTACCAGTACCGCTACCCGCCGACCTTCGACAAGTTCACCGACCGCCAGGGCGTGCCGGCGGGTGTCAGCGATGCGCAGTTGCCGACCTACAACAGCTATGACAACGCGGTGCTGTACAACGATTTCGTGGTCTCCAGCCTGATCAAGGACTACGCCAAGACCGACCCCAACGGCTTTTTGCTGTACCTGTCGGATCACGGCGAAGACGTGTTCGACTCCGCCGGCCACGACACCTTGGGCCGTAACGAAGGCAAGCCGACCGCGCCGATGTACACCATCCCGTTCATGGCCTACGCCTCGCCAAAATGGCGCGAAAGCCACGACTGGAGCTTCGCCGGCGACTTGCAACGGCCTTACAGCAGTTCGCAGTTGATCCACACCTGGGCCGACATGGCAGGCTTGAGTTTCGATGAGCTGGACCACAGCAAGAGTCTGGTAAGCGACAGCTTCAAGCCACGCCCCCTGTTGATCGGCAACCCTTACGAGACCAAGCAGAAGGCGCTGATCGACTTCAGCCTGATCAAGCCCAAGAAGGCCGACGGCGCCGAAGTGGTGGCCAAATAAGCCAGGGGCTTGCAACAGAAAGATAACAATCATTCTCGTTTAACCCTAAAGTTACGCAGCTCCTTTCGTCTTTGAACCAAGCCCTCCCTGCTTGGGGAGGTATCCAAGACGACAAGGAGTCTGCAGTGATGTTCGCGCCCTTCACCCGTTCCATGACCTTCACCCTCGGCCTGTTCAGCCTGGCGCTGAGCCCGGATTCGCTGGCCGACACCGACCCCGATACAGCCCCCGCCAAAGCCCTGGAACTGGGCGCGACCACCATCAGCGCCGACAGCCTGGGCGCCACCACCGAGCACACCGGCGCCTACACTACTGGCTCGATGAACACCGCCACGCGGCTGAACCTCTCCGTCAAGGAAACCCCGCAATCGATCTCGGTGGTCACACGCCAGCAGATGGACGACTTCAATCTCAACACCCTGACGGATGTGTTGCGCCAGACCACGGGCGTCAACGTTCAGCATTACGACTCCGATCGTGTCTACTACTCCGCCCGAAGCTATGGCATCAGCAACTTCCAGGTTGACGGGATGCTCAACACCTTCGGCTACATGAAGACCGACGCCGACACCATCATCTACGACCGCATCGAAGTAGTGCGCGGCGCGACGGGCCTGACCACGGGCGCAGGCGACCCTTCGGCCACCGTAAACATGGTGCGCAAGCGCCCTACCGCCCACTGGCAGGCCAAGACCGGTATCAGTGGCGCCAGCCATGACAACTACTACAGCTACGTCGACGTCGGCGGCCCGCTGGCGTTCGACGGCAAACTGCGCGGGCGTAGCGTGCTGGCTTACCGTGACAGCCAGTCCTTTCGTGACAACTATGGGCTGCAGCGGGCAGTGGGCTACGGCATTCTCGAGGGCGATCTTTCCGACGATACCGTGCTGGCCGTCGGCTTTGATTACCAGGACAAACAGGTACAAGGCACCTCCTGGGGCACCGTGCCCTACTGGAACAGCCAGGGCGGCAAGGCCAGGCTGCCCCGCTCCACCAACATGGCGGCGCACTGGAGTTCCTGGCCGCTGACCGACAAGACCACCTTCGCCACCCTCGACCATCGGCTCGGCGGCGACTGGCACCTGAAGGCCGCCTATACCCATCGCCAGAGCGACACCGATGGCAAGGTGTATTACGGCGGCGCCGGTTTCCCCAACCCCGACCGCAGCGGCATGACGGCCTGGGCCAGCCATATGCGCGGCACCTCGCGCATGGAGGCCATCGACCTCAACCTGGCCGGCAGCTACACGCTGCTGGGCCGCGAACACGCGCTGATGATGGGCTATGGCGAAGCCGCCCAACGGGATGTCTCGCCCTTCATGCGCAGCGACCTGCCAGCCAGCTACTACCCCATCCAGGACTGGAAGCACATGGGCGGCATCGGCAAGTTCACCGACCAGGTGACCGACCTGAAGGGTGAGCACAGCAAGAAACAACAGAAAGCCGGTTACCTGGCCACAAGGCTGAGCCTCACAGACCGCTTGCACGCCGTACTGGGCAGCCGTTACGGCAGTTGGGAGCTGGAAAGCGCAGAGCCCAAATACGATGCCAACGACCAACTGACCGCTTCGGGCAAAACCAGTCAGACCCACAATGATATGTGGACGCCATACGCCGGCCTGCTCTACGACATCACGCCGCAGTACACCGTCTACGCCAGCTATACCGACATCTTCAAACCCCAGGACTACCGTGATGCCAACAAGAAGTACCTGGAGCCCGTGGTCGGCAGTAACTACGAAGTGGGCCTCAAGGGCAGCGTGCTGAACGAGCGCTTGAACCTGGCCGCCGCGTACTTCTGGAGTACCCAGGACAACGTCGCCGAGCGGGATGACTCAGTCCCGCCCAACCCGGTCACGGGCGAGGAGTACTACAGATCCGGCGGCAAAGGTAACAAGGTCAACGGCTTCGAGCTGGAAGCCGCCGGTGAAATCACGCCGGACTGGAACCTGACCGCCGGCTACACCTACACCCATTCAGTCAATGGCTCGGACAAACGCAATAACACCAGCCAACCCTTGAACCTGGTGAAGATCTCCAGCGCCTATCGCCTGCCGGGCGCCTGGCGCAACCTGACGGTGGGCGGCGCCGTGAACTGGCAGAGCGAAACCTACGACTTCAGCAACCGCCCGACCGGGCAGCGCAACAGCGAAGGCCGGCCGATAACCACCCGGGCGAAGATCACGCAACAGGGCTATACCGTGGTCAACCTGATGTCGCGCTACCAGTTCGACGAACAGGTTTCGGCGTCGGTCAATGTGAATAACCTCTTTGATAAGAAATACTACGAGCGCGTTGGTTTTTATAACGGCGTGTATTGGGGTGAGCCGCGTTCCGTCACGCTGGCATTGGATTGGAAGTTATAGCCCCGCCCGTTGAAGTTAACAAAACTGTTAACTTCAACGGCATCTCCCGTTAATTCCCACTTAATAAGATAGCGCCATAGTCGCTCCATGATCTGATCACGGAGCGACCGGACACCTATCACTTTTAATGGGAATACCGCGATGAAAATGTCGACCTTGATACTGGCCAGCCTGATGACCCTGACCTCCGCCGCCGCCTTTGCAGAGGGCGGCGCAGAGCGCTCCAAGGAGTTCTACAACAACTTCAGCTTCATTCAGGAAAAAACCCACGGCAAGGCTGAGCAACAAGTTGCCAGCGCCGATGGCAAATCGGTTAAGTCTGAGACTGTTGATCAGGCACAACCGAACAGCTGAGTTAATGCTTACTTAATCCGTAGCACCCTGCGCCATTCTGCTCCGTTGGCAAAGGTTTATTGGGCGCCCTTTAATGGCGCCCTTTTTTTGCTGGTTATTTATTACAACGGCTTATGCCAGAACAGCATTCGCCCATGGGCGGGATCAAACACTGAGTCGTCAAACCCGAACTTGCGGTATGCCGACTGCGCCAGGGCATTACCTTCCAGCACTTCGAGGGTGATCTTGCAGCAACCGCGCTGCCGGGCGATTTCCTCGACCTTTTGCAGCATCTTCTGACTCAACCCCAAACCCCGAAATTGCTCCTTCACCATCACGTCATGGACGTTGACCAAGGGCCGGCAGGCGAAGGTCGAAAAGCCCTCGAAACAATTGACCAACCCCGCTGGCTCCCCCCCGACGAACGCCAGCACACTGAACGCGTGTGGGCGCTTGGCCAGTTCGGCTGGCAGTTGCTGCAAGAGATCGGCTGGCAGGCTGTGGCCGCCGCCCATTGGGTCTTCAGCGTAAGAGTTGAGCAGCAGGCCAATAGCGTCGGCGTGCACGGCGTTGGTATAGCTGGCTTGCAGCACCAGGATGTCTGGGGTGTCCATGTCCTTCCTCGATAGCGACAACCAGGGAATCGGTTCCCTTTGAGAGGTGCGATTGTAAGCGTGGAGTCGGCAGTAGATGAAGGAGATAAGCGACAAATAGCTGACAGAAAGTGCGAAGGTTGCGCGCATCAAAGCGTGCAATGAGCTTTGGTACAGCGATTTTTCCTATGTGGCGAAGCGTTGCAGCTGCATCTCTTGCAGACGGCTCAGGGTGCGGCGGAAAGGAAACTCCAGGTAGCCTTCGGTGTACAGGCTGTGCAACGGCACCGCGGCGTCGATAAAGAGTGGCACTTTGCGGTCGTAGCATTCGTCCACTAACGCGATAAAACGTCGCACGCTGTCATCGTGCACCGACAACTGCGGCAACTCTCGATCCCCGGCCACCACGCGCTCGGCGCCATCTTCGGTGCCACGGGCAATTCGACCCGGGCGTATTTGTGCACTGAGGTTAGGGACGCCTCCCAGCAGAATGGCGTGGAAGCGATCACACACCAGCATGAAATCCATGGCGGCCAGGGGTTGCTCACACAGGTCGGCATAGCGACACCAAAGCACGGTATCACTGGCCTGCACCGTCATGATGGTGCGGTGCCCTACGCTTACCGCCACACTGTTCACGGCTTGGCCTTGGCTCAATTGTCGGAACACCGCCGCCAGTGCCTCGGGTTGATTCACCCAATAACGCTGCATGCCCACGCCGGGATGCAAGCGATGATCCTCGCCACCGTCCACGGCCACCACCTGCATATGCTGCTTGAGCGCATCGATGCCCGGCAGGAAACGCTCACGGTTGAAGCCATCGGCATACAGCTGGTCGGGCGGCTGGTTGGACGTGCACACCATCACCACACCCTCCTCGAACATCACCTGGAACAGGCGACCGAGAATGATCGCGTCCCCGATGTCATTCACAAACAGCTCATCGAAGCACAGCACACGCACCGCCTGGCTCAGCTCCCTGGCCAACGCCTGCAAGGGGTCCTGGGTGCCCGTGAGCTGGAATAAACGCTGGTGGACCCAGGCCATGAAGTGGTGAAAATGCTGACGCCGCGCAGGCACGTGCAGGCTTTGGTAGAACTGGTCCATCAACCAGGTCTTGCCACGCCCCACCGGCCCCCAGAGGTAAACGCCGGCAATCGACGAACGCCCTTGATGCAAGGCCTCGTGACAGGCTTGCAAGGCTTGTACCGCCCGGCGCTGGGCATCGTCGGCGACGAAACCTGGTTGGGCGATTGCATGTTGATAAGCGGCGAGAGGCGAGTCGAAAGTCATGCTTGCCAGTATGACGGACGCAGAGCTGTCGAGGCGCGAAATCTTGGCCTGTTTGCCTGAGGCGAGGATGAGTATTTGCACAACGCTGTAACGGTAGACGGTAACCACGATGCGAAGCGAGCCGCTCTTGATCTTGATCTTAGGCGCCCCGTTAAACCACGCTGGCCGTAATTCGACAGGGATTTGGGGGGTAAACCGGCAGGGATGCCGGTTTAGCCGCCCCGCGCCATGGATGGCGCGTGGCGGCGGCCCCCCAAATCACTGGCGGATTACGGGCACACCGAGCCTGGGCGAGGTGCCGAGTGGTGGGGCAAGAGCGTTTTGCTGGGCCTGTCCCCCGGCAGC
>NZ_JBZXEA010000038.1:0-8182 GCF_058725345.1 Pseudomonas sp. DW-iso17
GCGGGCAGATCACGAAGCCTTTGGCGCCGTTGGCGGCCAGGCTGTCGATGGCCGAGAGGGTTTTCTCGCCGTCCGGCACCGCGATCTTGATGAGTTTGAAGCCTTTGTCCTGGGCGGCTTTTTCCGCAAACGCCCACTCCGTCTGGAACCACGGCTCTTCGGCCTGCTTGACCAGAAAACCGATTTTCACTTCTTCAGCGGCCAGCAACAGGCCGCTCAAGCTCATGGCCGAGACCGCCACAGCGGCGCAGCACAGGGAACGCAAACCACGACGACGATTCATAGGGGTGACTCCTTGTTGTTGTTTTTTTCAATGTTCGTTTTGTGTACGGGTACTGTTGTGGCGAGGGAGCTTGCTCCCGCTGGGGTGCGCAGCGCCCCCCCCAAAAAAAGCCGGCTCCAGCTGCGCTGTCGAACGGGAGCAAGCTCCCTCGCCACAACAGCGCGTTTGGTTTATCCGGCGAAGCGGTGACAGGGCTTGCCTGGCACGTCGACCTCAATGGCCAATACCGCACCATCAAGGGGGTGATCCAAGGGACTCGCCGCGCTGGTGATGTACAGCGTGGTGAGCTCGGGCCCACCGAACACGCAACTGGTGGGACGGCTGACCGGCAGTTCGATTATGCGATCCACCTCACCTGAAGGCGTCAGACGCAGCAGGCAACTGCCGTCCCAGCGCGCATTCCAGATGTAGCCGTCGGCGTCCATGGCCGAGCCATCCGGCCCGCCGCGTGTGTGCGGCCCGAACCAGGCCTGGGCGGCACCGAGTTGACCGTCAGCCTGGATCGAATGCTGATAGAGCGTGCCGTCCATGCTGTCGCCGAAATGCACCTGGCTGCCCTCCTCGTTCCAGAGCAGGGTGTTGGGAATGCCCAGGCCCGCCAGCAACGGCGTGACCCGCGCATCGGCATCGATGCGAAACAGGCCACCGGAGCGCCGGGTAATCGGCAGGTCTTCGCCCTGCTCGCCGATGTTGTTCTGCATGGTGCCCAACCACAGCCGGCCCTGGGCATCGCAGCGTGCTTCATTGCCGCGGTTGCCCGTTTGCGGGTCGGCTACGCACAGCAGGGTCAAGGCTTCGGTGGCCAGGTCCAGGCGATATACGCCGCTGCTCAAGGTCACCAGCGCATCACCGCTTTGACAGGGGATGAACGCCGAGACGTGCTCAGGCAATTGCCACACCTGCAACTGCCCACCCATCAGACGCAGCGCCTGGCGGGCGGCGATATCCACCCAATACAGGGCCTGGGTCGGTACATCCCAGAACGGCCCTTCGCCCAACCGGGCACGGTGCGGGGTGACTGCGCTCAACGACATGAAGCCTCCTGATCAGTTACAGCGATTCGCGCGATGGCGTGCCATTTACCAGGCGCTGAATACGCAAGGGGTTGGCGTTTTTCAACGCGTCGGGCAGCAGGCTATCAGGGTAGTTCTGGAAGCACACCGGGCGCAGGAAACGGTCGATGGCCAGCGTGCCGACCGAGGTGCCACGGGCGTCGGAAGTCGCCGGGTACGGCCCGCCGTGAACCATGGAATCGCACACCTCCACGCCAGTGGGGTAACCGTTGAGCAGGATGCGCCCGACTTTCTGTTCCAGCAGCGGCGTGAGTTCGGCGAACTGGTGCAGGTCGGTCGGTTCGCCGATGAGCGTGGCGGTCAACTGCCCGTGCAGCCCCTGCAGGGCGGCGCTGAGTTGGGCCTGGTCGGCCACTTCGACGAACACCGTGGTGGGGCCGAACACTTCCTCTTGCAGCACTTCGTCGCCGTCAATCAACAGACGTACATCCGCCTTGAACAGCTGCGGTTGCGCCTGGTTGCCCGATTGCGCGCTGCCCGCCAGATGCTGGATGCCCGGGTGAGAGCGGAGTTTTTCCAGGCCCTTGCCGTAGCTGCCCAGGGTGCCGGCATTCAGCATGGTTTGCGCCGGTTGCTCGCCAATCAATTGCGCGACCTGCTGAGTGAACGCGGTGAACGCAGGCGAAGCGATACCGATCACCAGACCTGGGTTGGTGCAGAACTGGCCGCAGCCTTGCACCACCGAGGCGGTCAGGTCGCGGGCGATGCTCTCGGCGCGGGCGTGCAGCGCCTGGGGCAGCACGATCACCGGGTTGATGCTCGACATTTCGGCAAACACCGGGATCGGTTGCGGGCGCGCCGCGGCCATGTCGCACAGGGCGCGGCCGCCTTTGAGTGAGCCGGTAAAGCCAACCGCCTGGATCGCCGGGTGCTTGACCAGCGCCTCACCGACGCCGCCGCCAAAAATCATGTTGAACACGCCGGCCGGCATCTCGGTGGCCTCGGCGGCACGAATGATCGCATCGGCCACGCGCTCGGCGGTCGCCATGTGGCCGCTGTGGGCCTTGAACACCACCGGGCAACCGGCGGCCAATGCAGCCGCCGTGTCACCGCCGGCGGTGGAGAATGCCAGGGGGAAGTTACTGGCACCAAAGACCGCCACCGGACCGAGGCCGATGCGGTATTGGCGCAGGTCTGGGCGCGGCAACGGCTGGCGCTCTGGCAGGGCCTTGTCGATACGCGCGCCGTAGAAGTCACCGCGGCGCAGCACGGTGGCGAACAAACGCATCTGGCCGCTGGTGCGCCCGCGTTCGCCTTTGATGCGTGCGGCCGGCAATGCGGTTTCGCGGCAGACCAGTTCGACGAAGTCATCGCCCAAGGCGTCCAGCTCATCGGCCACCGCATCCAGAAACTGCGCACGTCGTGCGGCGCTCAAGGCGCGATAGGCCGGGTACGCCTGGGCCGCGGCCTGGGCGGCGGCGTCCACTTCCTGGGCGGTGGCCTGGTAGAAATCCTGGGGCAAGGCTTCGCCGGTGGTGGCGTCGATGCTTTGCAGCTTAGTGCTACCGTTGGCGCTGCGCTGGCCGCCGATGTAGTTGTGGCCGAGGAACGGGGTCATGTTGATCTCCTTAAAGGGGGGTGACTTGGCCGGGTTCAAATGCCGCATCGCTGCTGCCGATACCGTTGATCAACGGCGCGCCGAATTCAGCCTGGCTGATCTCGAACACATCGCCCGGCTGGGTACGTATACCGTCGGCGAATGACAAGGTGGCGGTGCCGAAGAAGTGAATGTGCACATCACCCGGCTTGAGGAACTGGCTGTATTTGAAGTGGTGGTATTCGAGGTTTTCCAGGCTGTGGCACATATTGGCCTCGCCACTGAGGAATTCGTTCTGCCAGATGACCTCGCCGTTGCGCAGGATGCGGCTGGTGCCCGCCAGATGCTCGGGCAGTTCGCCCACGCGCAGCTCCGGGCCGTAACTGCAACTGCGCAGCTTGGAATGGGCCAGGTACAGGTAATTCTTGCGCTCCATCACATGGTCGGAGAACTCGTTGCCCACCGCAAAACCCAGGCGATAGGGCTTACGGTCATGCCCGATCACATAGAGGCCACCGATTTCTGGTTCTTCGCCGGCATCTTCGGCAAACGGCGGCACCGGGAAGGCCTGGCCCGGGCGCACGACGATGCTGCCATCGCCTTTGTAAAACCACTCCGGTTGCACACCGGCCTGGCCGGCGCCTGGTTTGCCGCCCTCCACGCCCCATTTGAAGATGCGCATGGTGTCGGTCATCGCGCTGTCGTCGCCGGCCTGCTGGTGCATCTTGTCGCGGGCCGAGGCACTGCCCAGGTGGGTGAGGCCGGTGCCGCTGATCAGCATGTGGGCCGGGTCGGGGTGGTCCAGCGGAGGCAGGATTTTGTGGTCCGCCAACAAAGCGGTGTAGTCATGGCTGGCGCCCAGGCCGAGGGCTTGCATCTGTTGCTGCAACTTGCCGCCGGCTTCGATGGCGGCCAGCGCCAGTTCACGCACGCTGTGGGCGCCGCGCACTTCGCGTACCTGGTTGCCTTCTACCACGCCGACGCGGCGCTCACCGTTGCTCAACTCGAACTGAACTAAACGCATGCAGGTTCTCCTGGATTTAAGTGCGTGTGGCGCCACGGGCGCTGGCGGCGAATTGGTCGACGGGCAGCACGTGCTTGCGTTCCAACAAGCGGTAGACCA
Organism: Pseudomonas sp. DW-iso17; assembly: GCF_058725345.1. Classification (NCBI taxonomy): domain Bacteria; kingdom Pseudomonadati; phylum Pseudomonadota; class Gammaproteobacteria; order Pseudomonadales; family Pseudomonadaceae; genus Pseudomonas; species Pseudomonas sp. DW-iso17. The sequence goes on from NZ_JBZXEA010000038.1 coordinate 4,017, forward strand.
CGAGGGTCAGCAGCAACCCGAACACCATCACACCGGATAAGAAATACAAGCCTGAGGCCAGGTTGCCGGTGTACTCCTTGAGCGCACCGATCACGAACGGGCCGATATAGCCGCCGAGGTTGCCCACCGAGTTGATCAAGGCAATACCGGCCGCCGCACTGGCGCCGGCAAAGAAGCGCCCCGGCAGGGTCCAGAACACGGCGGTGCAGGAAAACATTGCAAACGCCGCCAGGCACAGCGCGGCCATTTGCAGCACTGGCACCGTGAGCCAGGCGCTGCAGAACAGGCCGATGGCGCCCAGCACATAGAGCACGGCGAGATGGCCGTAACGGTCGTTCAAACGGTCGGAACTGCGCGGGATGATCAACAGGCCGATGATGCCGAAGATATAGGGCACGGCGGAGATGAAGCCGGTGGTAAGGTCGCTGCCGCCAAACTGCTTGATCAGGGTCGGCAGCCACAGGCCGAGGCCGTAGATGCTCAGGGTCACCGGCAGGTAGAACAGCGCCAGCAACAACACGCGCTTGTCCTTGAGCGCATGCAAGGGGTTGCCATGGCGTGTCTGGCCGTAGGCTTGCAAGTCTTTGTGCAGCTCGCCGGTGAGCCAGGCTTTTTCTTCCTCGCTCATCCAGTTGACCTTCTGGGGGCCGTCCGGCAGGTAACGCAGCACCGGCCAGGTCAGCAGGATCGCCGGGGTACCGATCACGATAAACAGCCACTGCCAGCCATGCAGGCCGAGAATGCCGTCCATGCCGAGCAGACCGCCGGACACTGGACCTGTGATCATCATTGCAATCGGTTGGGAGAGGATGAACAGCCCGAGGATCTTGCCGCGATGGCGCACCGGGAACCATTGGGTGATGTAGTACAGCACGCCGGGGAAGAACCCCGCCTCCGCCGCGCCCAGCAGAAAACGCATCACATAGAAGCTGTGCGGCCCTTGCACGAACGCCATGCCGATGGTGATGGCGCCCCAGGTGATCATGATGCGCGCAAACCAGCGCCGCGCGCCGAAGCGGTCGAGCATCAGGTTGCTGGGAATCTCGAACAGGAAATAGCCAATGAAGAACAACCCGGCACCGAGGCCATAGGCGGCGTCGCCGATGCCCACGTCAGCGCCCATGTGCAGCTTGGCGAACCCTACGGCGGAACGGTCCACGTAGGCGATCAGGTACAGCAGGATCAGGAAGGGAATCAGTTTCAGCGTGATGCGCCGAATAAGCCGCAGTTCCTGGCTCATGGGGTCGATCTCCGATTGTTGTTTTTATAGAAGCTCGGGGGACGCCTCTGACGAAATCCGCCAGGGCCATACCTCAGTTAAGACCGACTATATAGTATGACTATTTGCAAAACAACACTTCCAAAGCGGCGATTTTGCGCTTATGTTTAAGCACGCATAGAACATATAGTCATACAATAAGAGAATCGATCATGCCTGACAAAAAGCCCGGCCTACGCTCTGCCCAGTGGTTCGGTACTGCCGACAAGAACGGCTTCATGTACCGCAGCTGGATGAAGAACCAAGGCATTGCCGACCATCAGTTCCATGGCAAGCCGATCATCGGCATCTGCAACACCTGGTCGGAGCTGACGCCGTGCAACGCGCACTTCCGTCAGATAGCCGAACACGTCAAGCGTGGCGTGATCGAGGCCGGAGGCTTCCCGGTGGAGTTCCCGGTGTTTTCCAATGGCGAATCCAACCTGCGCCCTACCGCCATGCTCACGCGCAACCTGGCGAGCATGGATGTGGAAGAAGCGATTCGCGGTAATCCGATTGATGGCGTGGTACTGCTCACCGGCTGCGACAAGACCACCCCAGCGCTGCTGATGGGCGCCGCCAGTTGTGATGTGCCGGCCATCGTGGTCACTGGCGGGCCGATGCTCAATGGCAAACACAAGGGCCAGGACATCGGCTCGGGCACAGTGGTGTGGCAGCTCAGCGAACAGGTCAAGGCCGGCACCATCACCCTGGATGATTTCCTCGCGGCCGAGGGCGGCATGTCGCGCTCGGCGGGCACCTGCAACACCATGGGCACGGCCTCGACCATGGCCTGCATGGCCGAGGCGCTGGGCACGTCCCTGCCCCACAACGCGGCGATTCCGGCGGTGGATGCGCGGCGATATGTGCTGGCGCATATGTCCGGTATGCGTGCGGTCGAGATGGTGCGCGAAGACTTGAAGCTGTCGAAGATCCTCACTAAAGAAGCGTTTGAAAACGCGATTCGCGTAAACGCAGCCATCGGCGGTTCGACCAACGCGGTGATCCACCTGAAAGCCATCGCCGGGCGCATCGGCGTGGAGTTGGACCTGGATGACTGGACCCGCATCGGGCGCGGTATGCCGACCATCGTCGACCTGCAACCCTCGGGGCGCTTCTTGATGGAAGAGTTCTACTACGCCGGCGGCCTGCCCGCGGTGCTGCGTCGCCTGGGTGAGGCCAACCTGATCCCCCACCCGAACGCTTTGACGGTCAATGGCAAGTCCCTGGGCGAGAACACCCAGGATTCGCCGATCTACGGCCAGGACGAAGTGATCCGCACCCTGGACAACCCGATCCGCGCCGACGGCGGCATCTGCGTGCTGCGTGGCAACCTCGCGCCCCTGGGTGCGGTGCTCAAGCCTTCGGCAGCGAGCCCCGAACTGATGCAGCACCGTGGCCGCGCCGTGGTGTTCGAGAACTTCGACATGTACAAGGCACGCATCAACGACCCGGAGCTGGACGTGGATGCCAACTCGATCCTGGTCATGAAAAACTGCGGCCCCAAGGGTTACCCCGGCATGGCCGAAGTCGGCAACATGGGCTTGCCGGCCAAGCTGCTGGCCCAGGGTGTGACGGACATGGTGCGCATTTCCGATGCGCGCATGAGCGGCACCGCCTACGGCACCGTGGTGTTGCACGTGGCCCCGGAAGCCGCTGCCGGCGGGCCATTGGCGACAGTGAAGGAAGGTGACTGGATCGAACTCGATTGCGCCAATGGCCGCCTGCACCTGGACATTCCAGACGCCGAGCTGGCAGCGCGCATGGCCGACCTGCCCCCAGCGCAAAACCTCATCGTCGGCGGCTATCGCCAGCTGTACATCGACCATGTGCTGCAGGCCGACCAAGGCTGCGACTTTGACTTCCTGGTGGGCTGTCGCGGGGCAGAAGTCCCACGGCATTCCCACTAATTGGGATGCTATGATGCGGCGAATCTAAGCCAGAGCCTCCCCGTCGTTATGGATCACCAGCCGCCCAAGCCGCGCAAGAGCCAGCATGCCCAGATCGTTCAGGACCTGGGCATGCACATCGTTTCCGGTCGTTTCAAGCCTGAAGAACGCTTGCCCATGGAAGCTACGCTGTGCGAGGAATACCAGGTCAGCCGCTCGGTATTGCGCGAAGCCACGCGGGTGCTCAGCGCCAAGGGCCTGGTGTATTCCAAGCCACGGGTGGGCGCGGTGGTGCGGCCACGCTTGAAATGGCACCTGCTCGACCCGGACGTGCTGTCCTGGTTGATGCAGTCCACGCCCCACAGCGAGTTCTTCAACACCCTGGCCGGGGTGCGCCGCATCCTCGAACCGGAAATCGCCGCGATGGCCGCGACCACCGCCACCGATGAAGACATCGCCACTATCGAACACGCCTACCAAGGCATGGAAACCGCCAAGACCCACGAGGAGCTGTTGCAGGCCGACCTGGACTTCCACCGTGCGATTGCCGACGCCACCCGCAACGACCTGCTCGCCTATATGTGCAACATGCTCTCGCTGCCGTTGCGCGAGTCGATCAACATCACCAACCGCCGTCCGGATATCCAGGGCCTGAGTCTGCCTCGGCACAAAGCGATCCTCACGGCGATCCAGAACCGCGATGCCCTGGGTGCGCGGCATGCGTCGCTGGTGCAACTGGATGACACGCGGGTCGCGCTGGACACGGTGATGAATGTGTTGACGCCGTTGTAACCCCGCGTCATTCCTGACTGTTAACTTTCGCCCAGCTCACGATGCGAAGCGAGCCGCTCGTGCTCTTGCTCTGCTTTTGATCTTGATCTTAGGCGCCCCCCCAAATCACTGGCGGATTACGGGCACACCGAGCCTAGGCGAGGTGCCGAGTGGTGGGGCAAGAGCCCTTTTGGTGGGCCTGTCCCGTGACAACGGACGCCAAGAAGCGATACTTAAATCGTTCTCTT
>NZ_JBZXEA010000039.1:0-7271 GCF_058725345.1 Pseudomonas sp. DW-iso17
GGCTTGCCCGCGAAGGCGGTGTGTCAGTCACTGAATATTCAACTGAGCCACCGCTATCGCAGGCAAGCCAGCTCCCACACTAGTCATGCATTGCCCACAAAAAATCAGCGCCCGGCACAGATCCCCTGTGGGAGCGGGCTTGCCCGCGAAGGCGGTGTGTCAGTCACTGAATATTCAACTGAGCCACCGCTATCGCAGGCAAGCCAGCTCCCACATTGGTCATGTATTGCCCACAAAATCAGCGCCTGGCACAGATCCCCTGTGGGAGCGGGCTTGCCCGCGAAGGCGGTGTGTCAGTCACTGAATATTCAACTGAGCCACCGCTATCGCAGGCAAGCCAGCTCCCACAGGTTTTGGGGAGGTGGCTGGAGAAGCTCATTTGATGCGGTAGTGGAAGGTGTTGCGCACTGCCGGTACGGCAACAGCCTTGCCATCGACGATTCTCGGCTGGTAGCGAAAAGTATTGGCCGCCGCCAATGAGGGCCGAATGAACAACGGGTGACAGCCGTCCAGCACCTTGGGGTTTTCCACGTGGCCCTGGGTGTTGACGGTGTACTCCACCGAACAGTCGCCTTCGATGTTCTTGTCCAAGGCGCGTTCGGGGTAGTCGGGGGCGGCCTTGCTCAAGGGTTGGTACTGGCGGCTGTCGAATGCAGGGGTAGGCACAGGCACGGCGGCTCGGGCTTTTTCCGAAGCGGCACGCGCCTGACTCAGACGCTGCTGTTCCAACGCCTGATTGCGCTGCTCGGTCGCCATGCGCTGCTGTTGTTGCTCGAGTTTCTTTTCTTCCACCCGCTTGCGCGCCAGCGCGGCTTTCTCGAGCTTTTGCGCCTGGACCTGCGGATCGACCGTCGGTTTGGTTGGTACCGGGATGGCAACAGGTTCTGGCAGTGCGGCAGCGACGGGTTCAGGTGTCGGAGCAGGCGCCGGCGCGGGTAAAACCACCCACTGCGTGTGCATCACCCGTGGCGCTGGCACCCCCGGTCGCTCCGTTGACCAGCCCAGCATCAACGCCACTGCCACCGCACCATGCAGCGCCACGGCCAGGCTCGCTGCCAGGCTTTTACGCCAGAAACCATCGCTGTCAGGCGCCAAGGCCAGTGCCGGACTGTGCATGATCATCACCGTCATTGTGGGGCCTCTGTCACCAGCCCAAGATTGCTGATGCCGCCCTTCTGCAGCACCGCCATGGCCGCCACCACACGGCCATAACCGGCATTGTCATCAGCGCGGATATACACCTGGGTATCGCTGCGCGCCGCCACCACCTGCATGACCTTGGCGCTCATTTCTTCCAGGGTCACCGCGCTGTCGGTCTGCTGGCGGGTCTCCAGTTCGCCCCCCAGGTTCCAGTAGTAGCCACCGTCCGCCTTCACCGATAACGTCAGGATCTGCTGGCGCGTATCGGTGGCCAGTGCCTCGGCGGCGACCTTGGGCAGTTCGATCTTCACGCCCTGGGTGAGCATGGGCGCGGTGACCATGAAAATCACCAGCAGCACCAGCATCACGTCGATGTAGGGCACCACATTCATCTCGGCCTTGGGCCCGTGCTTGCGTTGCGGCCTGATCAACATCGCTTTGCTCCTTGTTCAGGCGGCCACGGCCAGGTTGTTCGAGGTACCGCGCAGTGTGCGGTGCAGGTGCACTTGCAGCTCATTGCCAAAAGCGTAGTAGCGCGTGAGCAAGGTCTGGCTGCGTGCCGCAAAGCGGTTATAGGCGACCACTGCCGGAATCGCCGCAAACAGGCCAATGGCCGTGGCAATCAAGGCTTCTGCAATACCCGGTGCCACGGTCGATAGGGTGGCCTGTTGCACCTGGGACAAGCCGAGGAACGAATTCATGATGCCCCACACGGTCCCGAACAGGCCGATGTAGGGGCTGACCGACCCCACCGTGGCCAGAAACTGCAAGCCCTTTTCCAGCTCCAGCTCCTGCTCGGTGATCGCTACCTGCAAGGCGCGCTCCACACCCTCGAGCACTGCCGGATCGTGGTGGTGCAAGTGCTGGTATTCCTGCATGCCGGCAATAAAGATCGGCGCCACACCGCCCTCGCCCGCCTGCACGGTTTCGCGATACAAGGGTTGCAGGTCCGACGCCACGCGAAAGCGCGCCAGGAAGCCGTCAAGCTGGCGTTCCAGACCACGCAGCACACTGCTGCGCTGAATGATCAGGTACCAACTGAGCAAGGACGCCAGCAGCAAAGTGACCATCACAGCCTTGACCAACAGGCTGGCGTCGCTGATCAAGCTCCAGATCGTCATATGTTCCATCGTCGCGTGCATGGTGAAGCTCCTATTCGATTAAAAACGGATGACTGCGTGATGACAGCTCAGGGTAATTTCAACGCACGGCTCACCTCGGCCCAGGGCACGAACTTGAAGTTCTGGGCTTGCTCGGGCATGCGCTTGCGCCCGTCCTGCACCACCAGCATGCCCTGGCTCCATGGCCCGCCGAGGTTGACGGCAGTGACCTCCAGGCCATCGGTTTCCGAGGCGCCATCAATGCCGGCGGCCGCATTGAGGCCAACGCGCAAGGCGCCGCGCACAGCGAATGGCGGCTCGGCGTCCAGCACCAGGTAGCTGTCATTGCCTTGGCTGGAGATCACCAGGTAATCCCGTGCGGGGCTTTGATACAGCGCCAGGCCTTCGACATCCGCGTGCAGTTGCGCGCCGACATTGATCACCGAAGTGAGCATGGCCGGTTGGTCGGCACGGGCATCCATCGCCCACACGCCGACATCTTCCTCACCGATAAACAAGCGTTGGCGCTGGTCATCGGCCACACAGCCCTCGGGTTGGCTGTCGACCTTGAACTGACGCACCAACTCGCCCTGCACACGGCCAGCCGGTGCACTCAGGCGGTATTGCAGGAAGGTGCCATCCTTGTCATTGGCAAATGCGTAGAGTTCACCGCTGGCGGGCTGGTACAGGCAGATGCCGTAGATGTCCTTGAGTGGCGTGGAGACCTCACCGGCTTCACGCAGCTCGCCGCTCTGACGGTCGATGCTGAACAGGCTCAGGCTGTTGCGGTCGCGGTTACTCGCCACGGCCAGGTCGACGGTGTGCGTACCCAGTTTGAAGCCTGGGCGTAGGTCGACATTGTTCAGGCGCCCCACTGCCAGTTCCTGCAGCAGCTTGCCGTCGAGATCGTAGGCCAGCAGGCCCTGTTTCTTGTTGGTCCCCAGCACACGGCTTTTGGCCGGTGTTTCCGGGTGAATCCAGATGGCCGGGTCATCCGCCGCGTCGCCCTGGCGACCCACGGGTTCGGTCTGGCGCAGTGCAGCGACTTGGGCAAGTATCGGCGCAACCGGCACCGGCGTGGCTTGCCAGTCGAGACGGCCCTGATAGAGCTGGCCGCTGTTGTCGTCCCGCACCAGCACCTGCCGGCCCTGTATTACCAACTGCTCCGGTTCCTTGAGGCCCGGCAAGGCCAGGCTGGGTTGCTCAACCCAACGTTCCCCGACTTGCTGGAACAGGTGCAATTGCGCGGTTTTCGGGTCCAGCGCGAGCATCCCGCCCGGCACCAGCGCCATGACGCCGGCTTCGCGCTGGGGATCGTCGAACAGCGCCACGGGCGTGCGCTTCACCTCGGCTTCCGGGTGCGCCGGGTAGGCCCACCAGCCGACGTTTTGCTCATTCACCACCAATCGCTCGGTCGCATCGTCCACTTGGCAGTATTGCGCCGATGGAGGCAGTGGCAGGCTGCGAACACGCTGCGCCTGGGCCAACAGGGTCGCACCATTGCCCACCAGCCACTGTTCGCCCTTGCCCTCTTCACCGACCAGAAACACAAACAGGTTGGCCGCCGCATCGCGATAGAGGCACAGGCTGTTTACCGCAAAGTCGCGGGGCGGCAGGTACAGCGGCGTACCCCAGGTTTTGCCGGCGCCATCGAGGCCGATCAGCAAGGCCTGCTGGCGGTCGTTGTCGAGGCTGGCGATCAGCGATTGAGTGCCGCCAGTGCGTATGTCGAGGCTGCTGAAACGGCCTTTGAAGCGGGCCAGTTCGACGCCGTTATCGTCGAGCAGCAGCAGGCCGTCGCGGGCACTGGCCGCTACGCGCTGGGTGCCGCCGGGCAGGAAGGCAACGGCTTGGGCGTTCAGGCTCGGTGCCCACGGGGTCAACGGTAGGTCAGTGGCGAACGCATTGGCGCTGCTAACCAGTACGACCAGCAGGCACAGCTTGGAAATTCTCATGAACAGACAAATCCTTCAGGATGCACGCGTTATCGTTAGAAATGGGTGAATGTCAGGCCCAGCTTGTAGGTGGGGCCGTACTCTTCGTACTGGCCGTTGTAGCTGCGGTGGCCGGTGTAGACGAAGTACGACTCATCGGTGAGGTTCTGTGCCTCGAAGCTGACCTGCAGGTTCTTGGTCAGCGAGTAGCGCGCGCTGAAATCAACGAAGGTTTGCGCGTCGACGTGCAGGTCATGGGCCTTGTCGTTGATCGACGCCAACTCGTACAGGTAGGCCGATTTGTAATTGGCCGAGAGACGCAGGCTGAGGGTGTCGTCTTCCCAACCGAGCATCAGGTTGCCGACCGTGTCCGATTGGTTGGGCAGGCTGATGTTGCGCTTGCGATTGCGCCCGCTGGCACTGTCGAAGCCCTCGATGTCCGCGCTGGAACGGCTGAAGGTGCTGTTGGCGCCGATCATCAAGCCGTTCCACGGCGCAGGCAGCCAGTCGAACTTCTGTGAGTAGGCCAACTCCAGGCCATAGAGTTTGGCGCTGTCGCCGTTGGCAAAGGTGTGCGCCTCGGCGAAGTTGGCCCAGGCCCCGGTACCGGCGACATCGGTGTTGTAGACGAAGTTCTGGATGTCTTTGTAGAACACGAATGCCGACACGGTACCGGCACGGCCCATGAAATGTTCGATGCCCAGGTCCAGGTTGCTCGACTCCAGAGGCTTGAGGTCCGGGTTGCCGAAGGTGGCTTCGTCATCGTCGATCACAAAACCTGGGGCCAGTTGGCCAAAGGTCGGACGCACCACCGATTTGGTCCAGGCGGCGCGCACTTGGGTGTTCTTGTCAATCTGGTAGCGCGCATGCAAGCCCGGCAGCCAATGGTGATAACGGCGCTTGGTCTCGGTGGCGCTGAACTGGCCGTCCGTGGCGCCGGTGCCCTTGGCTTCGAATTCAGTGCCCTCGTAACGCATGCCGGCAATGAAGCGCCAGTCGTCAATATCGACGGTGTTCATCAGGTAGCCGGCGTTGATGTCTTCGCGGATGGTGAAGTCGTTGACCGTGGATTCGGTGGGGTCATAGAAGTCATCGCGATTGAGGCCGCCGATCAACTGGCGGATATTGCTCGCGCTGATGCCTGGGCCAAAGCGGCCGAGACGGTAGTCGACGCTGCTCTTCTGGAACTGCGTGAGGTTGAGTTGTTCATCGCTCAAGCCCTCTTCATCCAGGTCCTTGTAGACCCAGGCCTCCAGGTCATTGTCCTTGTGGCGTCGGCTCACCTTGCCGCCGAACTTGAACTGGGATGCGTAACCGCGCAGGTCGTAGTCGCGCGCCAGGTCCAGGCGCAGGTTTTTCTCGGTGTCCTGGGTGTGCTGCTTTTCCCAGTCGACTTTGTCGAGGCTGAAATTGGCAGGGTCGTAGAAACCGCTACCAACGATGGGCCGCGGCTTGGCCTTGTCGTAAAAGCCGCTGTGGGCAAAATCACCGCCATCGAAGGTCGCACCGGCAATATGCCCCGGGCTGTCTTCGCTGGAACGGCTGTAACCGGCCTGGCCGCTCAAGGTCCACAGGCCGAGCAGGCGTTCACCGCCCAATACGTAGGACTGGATTTGCTGGGTTTCCTCGCGGTTCTTGAGCTTGCGTTTGCCCTCGGCTTCGCCCAATTCACCGGGCGCTTGCGGGTCAGCGAACTCGAGGCTGGCGGCGTTGCGGGTTTCGGTGTCTTTGTAGCGACTATAGAGCGTGCGCAGGTAGTAGCTGCTCAGGTCATCGGGCTTGTAATCGAAGTTAAGGCCACCACCGGCGCGTTCACGACTGATGTCATAGTCGCGCTGCTCGAATTCGTTGAGCCGGGCGCCGTTGGTGAAGTCCCAGGCGCCGCCAGTTTCGACATTGTCCGAGCCAAAATCACGCTTCTGCCAACTGAGGGCCGCAGCCACACCAAAGTTGTCGATACCGTCGCCGAGGCTGAACCGGTTACTGGCGGCGCCGGAGAATTTCGGGCTGGTCTGGTGCGTGTTCTTGTCATAACTGGCCTCGGTGCTGCCGGTGTAGAACAGGCCCTTGTGGTCGAACGCCGAGAGGCTCTTCACATCGACAGTGCCGCCGAGGGAGTTGGCGTCCATGTCCGGTGTGAGCGTCTTGATCACCGACAGCGACTGCACCAATTCCGAAGGCAGAACATCGAGGGCCACGGCGCGGCGTTCGCTCTCGGGGGATGGCACCAGGGTGCCGTTGATGGTCACGCTGTTGAGGTCCGGGCCCAGGCCGCGCACGCTGACAAAGCGGCCTTCGCCCTGGTCACGTTCAACGCTGATGCCCGGCAAGCGCTGCACCGCCTCGGCAACGTTCTCATCCGGCAACTGGGCGACGCCGTCGGCATGCACCACGCTCTTGATACTGTCGGAAGAGCGCTGCTCCTTGAGGGCGCTGTCGATCGCAGCGGCTTGGCCGACCACATCGACATGCTCGGTCGCCGCTTCGGCGGCGTTGAGCCGCTCGCAGGCTATCGCCAGAGCCAAGGCGGTAAGCGTAAAGCTGACGAGCCCGGTGCGCTTGTACATGAAACCCTCCCCAAGAATCCGTTGGCGCCAGGCAAAGGGCCTGGCAACTGGGAGGGCAAGCTAGGGATGAGGCGTGACGGTTCTGTGACAAGGTTGCGGGCAGAGCCTGTCAAAGCGGGGTTTACAGGCTTCTGGAGGGTACAAATGAGCTGAAATGACCTCACTCAACCTGTGGGAGCTGGCTTGCCTGCGAAGGCGGCGGTTCAATCGACAGAGAAGTCAAATGTGCCGCCCAGGTAACCACGATGCGAAGCGAGCCGCTCTTGATCTTGCTCTTGATCTGCTTTTGATCTCAGGCGCCCCGTCAAACCACGCTGGCCGGAATTCGACAGGGATTTGGGGGGTAAACCGGCAGGGATGCCGGTTTAGCCGCCCCGCGCCATGGATGGCGCGTGGCGGCGGCCCCCCAAATCACTGGCGGATTACGGGCACACCGAGCCCAAGCGAGGTGCCGAGTGGTGGGGCAAGAGCGTTTTGCTTACTTTTGCGCTTTTCAAAAGTGAGCCGCTGTAAAAGCCAGCCCTTTCAAG
>NZ_JBZXEA010000040.1:0-6301 GCF_058725345.1 Pseudomonas sp. DW-iso17
GCGCTGATTTTTTGTGGGCAATGCATGACTAGTGTGGGAGCTGGCTTGCCTGCGAAAGCGGTGGCTCAGTTGAATATTCAGTGACTGACACACCGCCTTCGCGGGCAAGCCCGCTCCCACAGGGGATCTGTGCCAGGCGCTGATTTTGTGGGCAATACATGACCAATGTGGGAGCTGGCTTGCCTGCGAAAGCGGTGGTCCGGTTGAAGATTCAGTGACTGACACACCGCCTTCGCGGGCAAGCCCGCTCTCACAGTGGAATGTGTTCAGGCCAGCGCTTTCTCGTGGGGTTCGATCACGCTGTAGCGGTTCGCTGGCACTTCCAGGCCGAGGTTGTCGCGCAATGTTCGGCCGCTGTACTCGGTACGAAACAACCCCCGCTGTTGAAGCACCGGCACCACCCACTCAGTGAAATACTGCAAGCCATCCGGCAGTACCGAATTGATAATGAAACCATCGCTGGCACCGCTCTCGAACCAGGTTTGGATCGCATCCGCGACCTGTTGCGGGGTGCCGACAAAGTCGCGCAGGGGCCGTGAGAAACGCAGGGCTACTTCGCGCAGGGTCAGGCCTTCGTCACGGGCCAGTTGCTTGATACGCTCGGAGCCACCTTTCTGGCTGTTGGCGCCCAGGTCGCCCAGTTCGGGAAAGGGCGCATCCAGCGGGTACTGGCTGAAATCATGGTCGTTGAACGGTCGGCCGAGGGCGACGATGGCGTCCTCCACAGTGACCAGCGCCACGGCTTGCTGGTAGCGGCTTTCCACTTCGGCGGCATCGAGCCCGACAATCGGGCGGATACCCGGCAGGATCGACAGGCTGTCCGGGTCGCGGCCAAAGCCCTTGGCGCGGCGTTTCAAATCGGCGCTGTAGGCCTTGGCCTCGTCGATAGTTTCCACGTGCACAAAAATCGCATCGGCGTTTTCAGCGGCAAAGTTACGCCCATCCTGCGAAGTGCCCGCCTGGAAAATCACCGGTTGGCCCTGGCGCGAACGCGCGATGTTCAGCGGGCCTTTGACCGAGAAGAACTCGCCCTTGTGGTTAAGCGCATGCAACTTGCCTGGGGTGAAGAATTCGCCGCTGTGTTTGTTATAGGCAAAGGCATCGTCCTCCCAGGAATCCCATAGGCCCTTGACCACATTCAAATGCTCCTTGGCGATGCGGTAACGCACGGCGTGGGGCGGGTGTTCGGCCTTGCCGAAATTATCGGCGGTGCCGCTCAGCCACGAGGTGACTACGTTCCAGCCAGCGCGGCCGCCGCTGATGTGGTCCAGGGAGGCGAACTGGCGTGCTACCTGGTAAGGCTCGGTGTAACTGACGGTCACGGTGGCGACCAGGCCGATGTGAGTGGTCAGCGCGGCCAAGGCCGAGAGGATCGTCAGCGGCTCGAAACGGTTGAGGTAATGGGGGCTGGACTTGGGGTGGATATGCAGGCTGTCGGCGATGAACACGAAGTCGAACCGGGCGGCTTCGGCCAGTGCGGTCTGCTGCTTGTAGAAGCCGAAATTGGTGCTGGCGTCGGGTTGTGCCTGCGGGTGGCGCCATTCGCCCCAACCGTGGCCGACACCGTGCACCATGGCACCGAGTTTCAATTGACGTGGCTTGCTCATGTTCTGCTCCTTAGCGCGAGGCTTGTTCGAGGGGGATACGCTTGGCGTTGAAGCTGGAATCGAAGCCCTGGGAGACGTCGATGTGTTTGCTCAGCAGGCCTTCTTTTACATAGGTGTCGGCGGTGGCTTGCAGGCCATGGATCACCGTATCGTCAATCGTGACCGGGGAAAGATGGGTGTCCTTGGCCACTTCGATATGCACGGCCAGTGGCAGGCCAGTGATCTTGGCTTGGGCAGCGGCGTATTGCTCGGGATGGGTATTGGCCCAGGCGTAGGCGCGATCAATGCGGGCGACAAAGTCGTCCAGTTGCACACGTTTGTCGGCAATGGCCTGGCCGGTAGCGGCGAAGTACAGATGATTGCTCAGCAGGTGCTTGCCGCTCACCAGCACGCGAGCATTGCTCTGTGAGGTGACCACGGTGGTGTAAGGGTCCCACGTCGCCCAGGCATCGGCGGTGCCGTTGTCGAGTACCAACCGGGACTCGGCGGGCAGCAGGAAGATGAACTGCACATCCTGGGTGGTCAGCCCGGCATCGTTCAGGGCCTTGATCGCCAGGTAGTGCCCGATGGAGCCGCGCCCGGTGACGATCTTCTTGCCCTTGAGGTCGGCCGCGGTCTTGATCGGTGAATCCTTGGGCACCAGCAGCGCCGTGGTGTTACGGCCTTCGGCATGGATGATGCTGATCACCTTGATCGAGGCACCGGCGCCGAGGGCGAACACATAAGGGGCATCGCCCAGGGCGCCGACATCCACAGCACCGGCATTCAGCGCTTCGCCCAGGGGCGAGGCCGAGGGGAATTCCGACCATTTGATCTCGTAGGGCACGTTCTGGCTTTCGCCCGAGGCTTCCAGCAGCGCCTTGATCGTGGATTTCTGGTTGGCCACGCGCAGCGGTTGCAGGTCGCCAGCCTGGACGGTGGAAAGCAGGCCGAGGGCGAGGGCAGCGCCCAGCAACAGGCGTTTGAATGGAATGGCGTACAGCATGGGAAAAACTCCAGGCGTTAGTTAAAGGAAAGTACCTCCGCCTGGAGAAGGGGTCGGTTGAGCGAAACGATGCAGCGGTGAATCAGATCACGTAGAAGCCATGGGTGCCGTCGCGGGCCAGTTGTTCCACGAGGCCGAACTCCCAATCCAGGTAAGCCTGCATGGCTTCCCGAGGGTTGTCGGTGCCTTCGTAAGGGCGGCGGTAGCGGTCGATACGCGGGGACGCCAGGTGGCTTTCGCCTGACTCAAGGGGCAGTTGCGCTTGGATCCAGCCGGCCGTGCCGTCCTGCAGCAAAAAGACCGGCTTGCCGGTGAGGGCCTCGACTTCCGGCACGGCCAGGCGCGCCAGTTGGCTGCTGCCGCAGGTCAACACATAGCGCTGGGCGCTCGGTACCTTGCTCAGGGCCTCGGGCAGTTGCGCGCGCAGCACCCACCAGGCGCCGGGGATATGACGTTTCACGTAGTTGGCGCTGGCCGTGAAGTCCAGCACCTGCGTGTCGCCATGGCCGAGCCAGTCGGCAAGGGTATGGGGGCTGATCAGTTCGGCCTGGGGCGGCGGCGGTACTGGCGCGACCCATGCGCCGCGCTCGCTGAAGTGCTCCGCTTGCAGGTCATCCAATACGTACACCTGCCAGCCCAACTGGGCCAGCCACGACGCGGACATATTGGCGCGCACACCGTCGTCGTCCACCAGGACCAGGCGCGCACCGCGCACACTGGCAACGTGGTCGGTTTCCTGCACCAGTTGCCCGCCCGGGGTGGCACGGGCGCCCGGCAGGTGGCCGGCTTCGAATTCTTCTACGGTGCGCACATCGAACAGGTAGGTGGTGCGGGTCGCGTCCTGTTGCCAGCGGTGCAGGTCATTGAGCGTCGCACGCTTGACCCCGGCTTTATCGGCAACACCACGTGCCTTTTGGGCGGCGAGCTGGCGATGGTTTTCCGAGGTCGGCGCAAAGCGGCGCGCCTGGCCATGGGCGAGGGTCTGCCCGGCCAAGGTCCAGCCGATGGTGCCGTTGCGCAGGGCTGCCACCGGGTTGGGGAGGCCGGCGTTGATCAACGACTGGGTGCCGATAATGCTGCGGGTGCGCCCGGCGCAATTGACGATGATGCGCGTGGCTGGATCGGGCGCCAGCTCACGGGCGCGCAACACCAACTCGGCCCCCGGCACACTGATGCCGGTGGGGATGCTCATGGTCTGGTATTCGTCGAAACGGCGCGCATCGAGCACCACCACATCGGCCTGGCTGTCGAGCAGGGCCTGGACCTCTTCGGCGGCCAGGGACGGCGTGTGACGCTGGTTCTCCACCAGTTCGCCAAACGCCTTGCTGGGTACATTGACGTCGATAAACAGCTCGCCACCGGCCCGACGCCAACCGTCCAGCCCATCCTCCAGCAGGCTGACCTGGGTGTAGCCCAGTGCAACCAGGTGTTCGGCGGCGCGCTGGGCCAGCCCTTCGCCGTTGTCGTACAGGGTGACCTGGGTATCGCGGCGTGGAATGCGCGCGTACACCTCCAGTTCAAGCTTGGACAAAGGGATATTCGCGGCGAACAGAGGGTGGGCCTCGGCAAAGGGCGCTTCTTCGCGTACGTCGATCAGCGCGACTTCTTCGCGTGCCAACAGGGCCTGGCGAATCTGCGCAAAGCTGCGGGTCGATAGGGTGGTCATAGGGCAGGGCTCTTTTCTTTGGACAGGTCCCAGATGTTCGGGAGATAGGCGTTGGAATAACCGGAGATAAACAGTTTCTCGCTGCCGTCGGGTTGATACACCGCCCGGCGCACCGCGCCGATATTGGCGCCGTATACGTGGATGCTGATGGACACTTGGTCGCCGTGGGCATTGCTGACCTGATGGATATCGCCGACTTTGGGCGACACCGCCTCGACCTGGCCCGGCAGCAATTGCACGGGTTCGCCTTGCGCTACCAGGCTGCCGCCCGGTGCCCGGGCAAACCCCTGGGAAACCTCCGCGCCGCGCAACATACCGATCAGCCCCCACACCCGGTGGTCATGAATCGGCGTGCGTTGCCCTGGCCCCCACACAAAGCTGACCACGCTGAATCGCTGGCGCGAATCGGCATGTAGCAAGAATTGCTGGTAGCGCTCGGGGTCGGGCTGGGCGAATTCGTCGGGCAGCCAATCATCGTGGCTGACCAATTGCGCCAGCAACTTGCCGCCACGGTGCAGCAGGTCGCCTTCACGCGGGTTGCCGTCGATCAATTCCGCCAGGGCGCCTATGAAGGCTCTGAGTCTCTCGGGGTGTCGGGCCTGGGTCATGACCATTCCATCGGGCTGTTGGTGTATTTTTATCTAAGCATAATGTTTGTTTTTAATATGCTATTTTTTAATGATTAGCTTATAGCCGGAGGTAATTTAGAACCGGTTTGAATAGGGTTAGACGTTATTGATCACTGGCTGGGCTATCCAGACCTGTGTGCGGCCACTATGCTTCACGCACATCTTAATGACTGATCTGTATGTGCGGCCCAAATGAAAATTGACGATATCGATGCCTTTGTCGAAGTGATTCGTTGCCAGTCCATCAGCCATGCCGCCGCGTCGTTGCAGCTGACCCAGCCAGCCATCACCCGCCGCGTGCAGAACTTCGAGCAGGCTCTGGGAGTGGAACTGTTCGACCGCAACACCAAGCCCCTCAAGCCAACGCTGATCGGTACGCGTGTCTATGAGCAATGCCGGTTGATCCTGCGCGAGATGGATGCCCTGCGCGAACTGGTGGCCACCGATGCACCGCCTACCGGCGTGCTGCGCCTGGGCGTACCGCAGACCATCGGCGATGTGGTGCTGCTGGACGCACTCAAGCACCTGCGCAGCGAATACGCCGACTTGCGTGCCCAGGTTGCCACCGGCTGGGGCAGCCAATTGGTCGGCAAGATCGAACGCGGCGAACTGGATGCGGCGGTGGCGTTGTTCCCCGCGGGCAAGATCTTCCCGGACAACTTGATCGGTGAGTCCATCGGCAAGATGGAGTTGGTGGTGGTCTGTGCCAAGGCGCAATTGCCGAAGAAGCCTTGCAAGCTGGCGGACGTGTACCAGAGCGGTTGGATTCTCAACCCGGACGGCTGCGGGTTCCGTGCGGGGTTGCAGCGCACCTTGTCTGACCAGGGCCTGGCGCTGCGGGTAAACCTGGAAACCTTTGGCACTGAACTGCAACTGGGCCTGGTGGCCGACGGCCTCGGCCTTGGCCTAGTGCCACGTCCGTTGCTGGAACGCAGTGCTCATCGCGAGCAGTTGGCGGCGATGCCCCTCAAGGACTTCAAGCCGGTGATGGATTTGTGGCTGATCTATCCGCATTTTCTCGGCAACCTGCAAGGGCCGGTGGATGCTTTTGGTCAATGGGTGGCAGACGCTTTGCACAAGATCCGCAGCGCTGCCTGACGCTCTGCCAGCCGACGCTTATCCACCTGACCCCCCGGCGAACCCAATGTGGGAGCTGGCTTGCCTGCGATGACGGCCTGACAGCCGACATTTACCTACCAGACACCCCCGCAATCCAACTGTGGGAGCTGGCTTGCCTGCGATAGCGGCCTGACAGTCGATACAGTTATACCGAGTACATATCCATTCCTGCGGTAACGGCCACTTAGGGTTCCGCTTTTACAGCGGCTCACTTTTGAAAAGCCGGAATGCCGGCCCAGACAAAAGTAAGCAAAACGCTCTTGCCCCACCACTCGGCACCTCGCTTGGGCTCGGT
>NZ_JBZXEA010000041.1:0-17647 GCF_058725345.1 Pseudomonas sp. DW-iso17
GATCTTAGGCGCCCCGTTAAACCACGCTGGCCGGAATTCGACAGGGATTTGGGGGGTAAACCGGCAGGGATGCCGGTTTAGCCGCCCCGCGCCATGGATGGCGCGTGGCGGCGGCCCCCCAAATCACTGGCGGATTACGGGCACACCGAGCCTGGGCGAGGTGCCGAGTGGTGGGGCAAGAGCGTTTTGCTTACTTTTGTCTGGGCCGGCATTCCGGCTTTTCAAAAGTGAGCCGCTGTAAAAGCGGAACCCTAAGTAGCCGTTACCGCAGGGATGGATATGTACACGGTCCAACTGTGTTGACTGTCAGGCCGTCTTCGCAGGCAAGCCAGCTCCCACATTGGATCGCGGGGCATCAGCATCAGTTAATCTGTGTCGGCTGTCAGGCCGCCATCGCAGGCAAGCCAGCTCCCACAGTTGATCCCACTGCGCCCGAAGGATTTTATTCACAAAGACCTCAGGGCACCGGCGTCACATCAATACGATACGGCTCAAAAATCTTCAGCATCTGGCCACTGTCGCGCAGACGCTTGAGCAGTTCGGCAAACGCCGGACCAGTGATCGGTGCCTTGGGCCGCAACAACGCATAGTGGTGATACACCTGGTCAATACGCTCCGACACCAAAAACTGCCCCGCCATGTCCGCGTTGCGCACCATGAAATCACTCAGGTACGAGCGGGTAACCAGCGCAATATCTGCACGCCCACGAGCAACCATCAGCAGATTACTGTCATGGGAGTAGGTCAACGTCGCGTTGAAACGCTCGGCCATGTTCTTGGGATCGGGATTGAAGTCAGCAAAGGCATAGTGATACCCGCTGAATACCGCCAGGCGCTTGCCGGTGAGGTCGGAAAAATAACTCTGGTCGCGACCGGGCTGACGCTGAGCGACAAAAATCTCCGCATCTTCCAGCCCCATATCAACACTGGTATGGGCAATATTCTGCCAACCCCAGGACGGGTTTTCGAAGATAGCCATGTCGACCCGGCCTTGCTCGAAGTCACGAAAACGCCGAGGTATCGAGGTAGGCACCACCACAAACTGGTAATCGGTTTGCGCAGCGTTCAACGCCTCGACCAATTGCGGCAGCAACCCGGTGTCGGCGCCTTGTTCAGGGCGTACGGTGTAGGGCGGAAAATGCGCCGCGCCGATTCTCACCAACTGCGCGGCACCGGCCTGCGTCCACGCGGCGGTGCCCAGTGCCCATAAAGTAAGTCCTGCAGCCAGCCGCCATGGCGAAAACATCGAGGCACACACCGTTGAAGAGTTCAATGCCGATAAGCTAGGCGTTTTTACTGGGGGAGACAACTTTCGCCAGCAAATTAATAACTTGCGCCTCAGTCCGACTTCAGCACCATCAACAAGGCCTCTTCGGCCAACTCCTCAAGGGTCAGGCTGCCTTGGGCACGAAACCAGGTGGTGGTCCAGGATAAGGCCCCGGTGAGGAAGCGCCGGGTAATAAACACATCGCCCCGGATGTAGCCAGCGGCCTTGGCCTCGCCCAGTACCTGCAACCAGATCTGCTCATACACGTCACGCAGGGCCAGCACGTGCGCCTGGCCTTCGGCCGACAGCGAGCGCCATTCGTAGACCAGCACCGCCATGGCCTCGCCACTGCCGCCCATGATCGACTGCAACTCGCAGCGGATCAGCGCCAGCACGCGTTCGCGCACCGTGCTCGCCTCCTCCAGTGAAGCGCGCATCATCGCGGTGTTGTAATGGATGGTTTCCTCCATCACGGCACGCAATATCTCATCCTTGCTCTTGAAGTGATGAAAGATGCTGCCGGACTGGATGCCCACGGCGCTGGCCAGATCTCGCACGGTGGTGCGCTCGAAACCCTTGTTACGAAACAGATGAGCCGCGGTTTGCAGCAACTTGCCGCGGGCGCTCTCGGGGTCGGTCAATTGGCCACTGTCGACCATGGTGCGCATCACCCCCAGGGCTTTGTGCTCATCCATGCTGCTCTCCTTCACGTCTACTGTCGTCTTGGCCGGCAATTTAGGCCGTGACTGCCACCCAAGCAAGCGCTTGGGTAAAACTTGTGACTGGAGTTTACAAACCAAGCGCTTGCTTGGTAGTCTCGGCACCAGCCCTTAGAGGAAGGATTTCTCATGAGCAAGACGGTACGTATCGGCTGCGCCAGCGCCTTCTGGGGCGACACTTGCACCGCCGCCGCCCAATTGGTGCAGGGCGGTGCCTTGGATTACCTGGTGTTCGATTACCTCGCGGAAGTCACCCTGTCGATCCTCGCCGGTGCCCGCCTGAAAGACCCCAAGGCCGGTTACGCCACGGATTTTGTCGAGGTGCTGACACCCCTGCTGGCGGATATCCAGCGCCAGGGCATCCGGGTGATCAGCAATGCCGGTGGTATCAACCCCCAAGCCTGCGCCGCCGCCCTGCAAGCGGCCTGCGATAACGCGCACATCCCGCTGAAAATCGCCGTGTTGCTCGGCGATGACCTGCACCCTCAACTCAAACAGCTGCCACCTGTCACCGACCTGTACAACGGCGCTCCGCTGCCGCCCCTGTGCGTGTCCGCCAACGCCTACCTCGGCGCACCGGGCATTGCCCAGGCCCTGGGGCTCGGCGCTGATATTGTCATCACCGGCCGGGTGGTCGACAGCGCAGTGGTCAGCGCGGCACTGGTGCATGAATTCAATTGGTCATGGCAGGACTACGATCACTTGGCCCAGGCCGCCCTGGCCGGGCATATCATCGAATGCGGCGCCCAATGCACCGGCGGAAACTTCACCGACTGGCGTGACGTGCCCGACTACGAACACATCGGCTTCCCTATCGTCGAAGTCAGCGCCGACGGCCAGTTCACCGTCAACAAGGTCGAAGGCAGCGGGGGGCTGATCAGCGAACTCAGCGTGGCCGAACAACTGCTGTATGAAATCGGTGACCCGCGCGCCTATGTGCTGCCGGACGTGATCTGCGATTTCAGCCAGGTCAAACTGCAGCAACAAGGCAAACACGCGGTGCGCCTGCACGGCGCCAAGGGCCTGCCACCCACCGACCAGTACAAGGTCAGCGCCACCTACCCCGATGGCTTTCGCTGCACCGCCAGTTGCCTGCTCGCTGGCATCGACGCGGTGGCCAAGGCCGAGCGGGTCAGCCAGGCGCTCATCAACAAGACTTCGGAGCTGTTCAGCCAGCGCGGCTGGGCGCCCTACACCGACGTCAACATCGAACTGCTCGGCAGCGAAGCCACCTACGGCGCCCACGCCCGGCGTGCGGATTGCCGTGAAGTGGTGGTGAAGCTGGCGGTGCGGCACCCGAGCAAGCAGGCACTGGTGCTGTTCGCCCGCGAGATCGCCCAGGCGGCCACCGGCATGGCACCGGGGCTGACCGGCATTGTGGGCGGGCGGCCGACGGTGTATCCGCTGATTCGGCTGTTTTCGTTCCTGGTCGACAAATCACGGTGTAGCGTCGCCATCGAGTACCAAGACCAACGTCATGCCGTCGAGCTGCCCGCCTCCGCGCCTCTGCTCACGCCGGCTGTGCCCATCGAGCCGGCCAAGCCGGAGGGCCGTGCCGATGCCAGTGTGCCGCTGGTGAAACTCGCCGTGGCGCGCTCAGGTGACAAGGGCAACCACAGCAATATCGGCGTGATCGCTCGCCACCCTGACTACCTGCCGTGGATCGCCGAAGCCCTGACCCCGGAGGTAATCGTCGACTGGATGGACCACGTGCTCGACCCGATCCATGGCCGCGTCGAACGCTGGTATTTGCCCGGCAGCCACAGCCTGAATTTCCTGCTGGAGAATGCCCTGGGCGGCGGCGGTATCGCCAGCCTGCGCATCGACCCGCAAGGCAAAGCCTTCGCTCAGCAACTGCTGGAAATCCCCATCGCCGTGCCGCAACACATTGCCGACCAACTCACCTAAAGGACCGTCGCCGTGGCCTTCGACTCGATCTTCAAAGCCGACCTGTTCAAGGGGCAAACCGTGATTGTCACCGGAGGCGGCAGTGGCATTGGCCGCTGCACCGCCCATGAGCTGGCGGCCCTTGGTGCCTGCGTGATCCTGGTGGGGCGCAAGCCAGAAAAACTGCAGAAGGTCGCGGCGGAAATTGCTGAAGATGGCGGCGTGGCCCATTGGCATGCCTGTGACATTCGTGAGGAAGAGGCGGTGAAAGCGCTGGTCACGCAGATCCTGCACGACCACGGCCCCATCCATGGCCTGGTGAATAACGCGGGAGGCCAATACCCGTCGCCACTGGCGGCGATCAATCAGAAGGGCTTTGAAACCGTACTGCGCACCAACCTGGTGGGCGGTTTCCTGATGGCGCGGGAAGTGTTCAACCAGTCGATGAGCAAGCACGGTGGCGCGATCGTAAACATGCTCGCCGACATGTGGGGCGGCATGCCCGGCATGGGCCACTCCGGCGCGGCGCGCTCCGGCATGGACAACTTCACCAAGACCGCCGCGTTTGAGTGGGGCTATGCCGGGGTGCGCGTCAACGCCGTGGCGCCTGGCTGGATTGCCTCCAGCGGCATGGACACCTACGAAGGCGCCTTCAAGGCGGTGATTCCCACCCTGCGTGAGCATGTGCCGCTCAAGCGCATCGGCACCGAGTCGGAAGTCAGCGCGGCCATCGTCTTTTTGCTCAGCCCGGCTGCGGCCTTTATCAGCGGTAGCACCCTGCGCATCGACGGCGCCGCCAGCCTGGGCAGCCGCGCATGGCCGCTGCACAAGGCGCAGGCGCCGAGCGAGCCGTTCAACGGGTTCCACCGCGCCTACCTGCCGGATGTGCTCAAGGCGGAGCAATAACGCCATGCCAACCATTGAAACCCTGATCGACCCCAACAGCCCAGCCTTCGCGCAAAACCGTGAAGCCATGCTGGCGTGCATCGCCCAACTGCGCCAACTGGAACACGCCCTGCTGGCCAAGGCCCAGGAAGCCAAGCCCAAGTTCGACAAGCGCGGCCAATTGCTGCCCCGTGAGCGCCTCAACCTGCTGCTGGACCCCGGCGCGCCGTTCCTGGAGCTGGCCAGCCTGGCCGGCTACAAGCTCCACGACGACAAGGACGGCAGCGCCGCCGGTGGCGGGCTGATCGCCGGCATCGGCTATGTCAGCGGCGTGCGCATGCTGGTGGTGGCCAACAACAGCGCGATCAAAGGTGGCACCATTTCCCCTTCCGGGCTGAAGAAATCTCTGCGCCTGCAACAGATCGCCATGGAGAACAAACTGCCGGTGGTGACCCTCGCCGAAAGCGGCGGCGCCAACCTCAACTACGCCGCCGAGATTTTCGTCGAAGGCGCGCGCAGCTTTGCCAACCAGGCCCGCATGTCCGCCATGGGCTTGCCGCAGATTACCGTGGTGCACGGCTCGGCCACGGCCGGCGGTGCGTATCAGCCGGGCCTGTCGGATTACGTGGTGGTGGTGCGCGGCAAGGCCAAGCTGTTCCTCGCCGGGCCACCGTTGCTCAAGGCCGCCACTGGCGAAGTCGCCACCGATGAAGAACTGGGGGGTGCGCAGATGCACGCGCAAACCGCCGGCACCGCTGAGTACCTGGCCCAAGACGATGCCGACGGCGTGCGCATCGTGCGTGAAATTGTGGGCCTGCTGCCCTGGAATGATCGCTTGCCGCACGCGCCACAACGCGCTTATCGCGAACCGCTGTATCCGATTGAAGAGCTGTTGGGGCTGATCCCCGATGACCCGAAAAAACCCTACGACGTGCGCGAGATCCTGGCGCGCCTGGCTGACGGTTCCAACCTGCTGGAATTCAAAGGCGAGTTCGACCCCCACACCGTCTGTGCCCATCTGCATATCCAGGGGCGCGCCGTGGGAGTGATCGGCAATAACGGCCCCATCACGCCGAAGGGCGCGAGCAAGGCCGCGCAGTTTATCCAGCTGTGCGACCAAAGCCGCACGCCGCTGCTGTTTTTGCACAACACCACCGGCTTCATGGTGGGCACCGAGTCGGAACAGCAAGGGGTGATCAAGCACGGCGCGAAGATGATCCAGGCTGTGGCCAATGCCCGCGTGCCTAAACTCACCATCGTGGTCGGGGGTTCCTACGGTGCCGGCAACTACGCCATGTGCGGCCGCGGCCTGGACCCGCGCTTTATCTTCGCCTGGCCCAACAGCCGTACTGCGGTGATGGGCGGCGCACAGGCCGGTAAGGTGCTGCGCATTGTCACCGAGGCCAAGCAACTCAAGGACGGCCTGGTGCCCGACCCCAAAGTGCTCGACATGCTCGAACAGGTCACCGCGCAGAAGCTCGACAGCCAGTCCACCGCCCTCTACGGCAGCGCCAACCTGTGGGACGACGGGCTGATTGATCCACGGGACACCCGCACCTTGCTCGGTTTTTTGCTGGATATCTGTCACGAAGCCGAACTGCGGCAACTGCAACCGAACACCTTCGGCGTAGCGCGCTGATCGTTCCCACGCTCCGCGTGGGAATGCAAACCAGGACGCTCCGCGTCCCAACAGGGAGAACAATAAAAATGATCTTCACCCAGGAACACCAGGAACTGCGCCGCACCGTGCGCGCCTTCGTCGACCGCGAGATCAACCCGTACGTGGATGAATGGGAAAAAGCCGGGCGCTTTCCCATTCACGAGATCTTCCGCAAAGCAGGCGACCTCGGCCTGCTGGGCATTTCCAAACCGGAAAAATTCGGCGGCATGGGCCTGGACTACAGCTACTCCATCATCGCCGCCGAAGAGTTCGGCACCATCCGCTGCGGCGGCATCCCCATGTCCATTGGTGTGCAGACCGATATGTGCACCCCGGCCCTGGCGCGCTTCGGCTCCGATGAACTGCGCGAAGAGTTCCTGCGCCCGGCCATCAGCGGCGAACAGGTGGGCTGCATCGGCGTCTCGGAAACCGCCGCCGGCTCCGACGTGGCCGGGCTCAAGACCCATGCGCGCAAGGATGGCGACGACTATGTGATCAATGGCAGCAAGATGTGGATCACCAATTCGCCCAGCGCCGACTTCATCTGCCTGCTCGCCAACACCTCGGACGACAAGCCGCATATCAACAAATCCCTGATCATGGTGCCGATGAACAGCCCCGGCATCAGTGTCAGCCCGCCGTTGGAAAAACTCGGCATGCACAGCTCCGAGACCGCCCAGGTGTTTTTCGACGACGTGCGCGTGCCGCAACGCAACCGCATCGGCCACGAGGGCGCGGGCTTCATGATGCAGATGTTGCAGTTCCAGGAAGAACGCCTGTTTGGCGCGGCCAATATGATCAAGGGCCTGGAGTACTGCATCGACAGCACCATCGAATACTGCAAGGAGCGCCAGACCTTCGGCAAGGCGTTGATCGACAACCAGGTGATCCACTTCCGCCTGGCGGAACTGGCCACCGAAATCGAATGCCTGCGCGCCTTGGTCTACCAGGCCACCGAGCAATACATCAAAGGCCAGGACGTCACGCGACTGGCCTCCATGGCCAAGCTCAAAGCCGGGCGCCTGGGCCGTGAGGTCAGCGACAGTTGCCTGCAATATTGGGGCGGCATGGGGTTCATGTGGGACAACCCGGTGGCCCGCGCCTATCGCGACGTGCGCCTGGTGTCGATTGGCGGCGGTGCCGACGAAATCATGCTGGGCATCATCTGCAAACTGATGGGCACCCTGCCCGGTAAAAAGCCATGAACACCTTGCTGCTCGAAGCCCACAACGGCGTGCTCCACGTCACCCTCAACCGGCCTGAATGCCGCAATGCGATGAGCCTTGAAATGGTCAAGGAGCTACGTACGGTACTGGCGCAGTTGGACAGCCAGGTGCGCGCCGTGGTGATCAGCGGCGCGGGCGGGCATTTTTGTGCGGGGGCCGATGTGAAGGATCTGGTCGGCGCGGGGGATCAACTGCAAGCGTTGAACCGCGCGTTTGGGACCTTGCTGCAAGAGGTGGAGGCGCTGGCGCAGGTGGTGATCGTGGTGCTGCAAGGCGCGGTGCTGGGCGGTGGGTTCGGGCTGGCGTGCGTGAGTGATATTGCGATTGCACAGGGCCAGGCGCAATTCGGCTTGCCGGAAACCCGCCTGGGCTTGTTGCCGGCGCAGATTGCGCCCTTTGTGGTCAAGCGTATTGGCTTGACCCAGGCGCGGCGCCTGGCGCTGACGGCGGCGCGGTTTGATGGGATTGAGGCTGGGCGGTTGGGGGTGGTGCATTTTGTCGAGCACGACGCCCAGGCATTGGCGCAGCGGGTGGATGAGGTGTTGGGGCAGGTGTTGCAGTGTGCGCCGGGGGCCAATGCACGAACCAAAGCCTTGTTGTTGGCCAGTGTGGATGAGCCCCTTGAGACCGTGCTGGATCGCGGGGCGCAGTGGTTTGCCGAGGCGGTGAGGAGTGAGGAAGGGGTTGAGGGGACGCAGGCGTTTGTGCAGAAGCGAAAGCCGAGTTGGTCTCGATGACGCCATCGCAGGCAAGCCAGCTCCCACAGGGGAACACATTTCAAATGTGGGAGCTGGCTTGCCTGCGAAGAGGCCCCAACACACGCCACATTCATCAAGGGATAACCCAATGCCCGCATTCAGCAAGATCCTGATCGCCAACCGCGGCGAAATCGCCTGCCGCATCCAGCGCACTGCCCAGGCCCTCGGCTACCGCACCGTGGCCGTGTACAGCGACGCGGATACCGACGCCCTGCACGTGCAGATGGCCGACGAAGCCGTACACATCGGCCCGGCGCCCGTCCACCAGTCCTACCTGAACACAGAGGCCATCCTCGCCGCCGCCCAGCTGACCGGCGCCGACGCCATTCACCCCGGCTACGGTTTCCTCTCGGAAAACCCCGACTTCGCCCGCGCCTGCCAGCAGGCCACGCTCACCTTCATCGGCCCCAGCGTCGAGGCGATCGAACTGATGGGCAGCAAACGCCTGTCCAAACTCGCCATGCTCGACGCCGGCGTACCTTGCATCGCCGGCTACCAAGGCAGTGCCCAGGACGATGCCGCCCTGCAACAGGAAGCCGAACGCATCGGCTTCCCGCTGATGATCAAGGCCAGCGCCGGTGGCGGTGGACGAGGCATGCGTCTGGTGCATCAGCGCGAACAGCTGCTGGAGCAACTGCGCACCGCACGCTCGGAAGCCATGAATGCGTTCGGCAGCGACGAGCTGATCCTCGAACAGGCGTTGATCGACCCGCGCCACGTGGAAGTGCAACTGTTCGGCGACCGCCATGGCAACCTCATCTACCTCGGCGAGCGCGACTGTTCGATCCAGCGCCGCCATCAGAAAGTCATTGAAGAAGCGCCCTGCCCCGTGATGACGGCCGATCTGCGCCAGGCCATGGGCGAAGCCGCGCTCAAGGCCGGGCGGGCGGTGAACTATGTAGGTGCCGGCACCGTGGAGTTTCTGCTCGACCGCAACGGCCAGTTCTATTTCCTGGAAATGAACACACGCCTGCAAGTCGAACACCCCGTCACCGAGATGATTACCGGCCTCGACCTGGTGGACTGGCAGTTGCAGATCGCCGCCGGCCAACCGCTGCCACTCACCCAATCACAGGTGACCCTGACCGGCCACGCCATGGAAGTGCGCCTGTACGCCGAAGACCCGGCCCAGGGTTTCCTGCCGCAAACCGGTGACGTGTTGCGTTGGGAACCAGCCCCCGGCGTACGCATCGACCATGGATTGCTTGAAGGCCAAACCGTCAGCCCGTTCTACGACCCAATGCTGGGCAAGATCATCGCCCACGGCGCCAGCCGCGAAGAAGCCCGGCGAAAACTGCTGCGGGCCGTGGAAGACAGTGTATTACTGGGGGTAGCGACCAATCAGCGCTTGCTCATCGACCTGCTCAAGCACCCGGACTTTATCAACGGCGACTTCAGCACGGGCTTGATCGCCGAACACTTCAGCGTCATCTCACAGCAGACGGCGACCGCTGAACAGCTCTCGCTGGCCGCCGCGCTGTTTTATCAACACAGCGCCAACCAGCACCCCCAAACACTCGCGCGCTGGCGCAACACGGCGAGTGTCCCCGCCACGTACCGCCTGGAGGTCAACGGCCAACTCCACAGTGTCAGCGTTGACGACCTGCAACTCACCACCGACAGCCGCCACGCCAGCCTGGTCATCAACGGTATCCGCCGCCGCATCGCCTATCACCTGGACG
The DNA here is from genome assembly GCF_058725345.1 of Pseudomonas sp. DW-iso17. Lineage (NCBI taxonomy): Bacteria > Pseudomonadati > Pseudomonadota > Gammaproteobacteria > Pseudomonadales > Pseudomonadaceae > Pseudomonas > Pseudomonas sp. DW-iso17. The sequence goes on from NZ_JBZXEA010000041.1 coordinate 10,085, forward strand.
GCAACCGGCTATGGCTGCCAGGGCTGACCGTCACCGACCGCACCCAGCAAGTCGCCAGCCGCCAGGCCGACGCCAGCAGCGGTACGGTCCAGGCGCCCATGGACGGCGCCATCGTCGATATACGGGTGTGCGTCGGTGAGGCCGTCAGCAAAGGCCAACTGTTGCTGGTGCTCGAAGCGATGAAAATGGAGCACCCGTTGAAGGCCGGCATCGATGGCACCGTCAAGGAGATGCGCGTCATGACGGGCGATCAGGTGCGCAACCGTCAGGTTTTGCTCGAGATCGAATAACGCCCCTAGGCGGAACTACAGGGCCGGGCTACGCTCTATCCCCATCAGGAAGGGACGAGTACGGGAACCTGCACATGCCTCATTGGCTGATTATTGACCTTGAAGCCACAACGGATGACGGCGGCTGGCCCGTGACGGAGATGGAAGTCATCGAGATCGGTGCCAGCCTGGTCAACCGCCAGGGCCGCGAACTGGACCACTTCCAGCGCTTTGTGCGGCCCATGCGCCGGCCATTGCTGACACCCTTTTGCCGCAAACTCACCCATATCACCCAGGCCAATATCGACATGGCCGCGCCGATCACCGAGGTGTGGCCGCTGTTCGAGCGCTGGCTGGGCCAACATCAGCCACGCCTGGAAGGCTGGGCCAGCTGGGGTGACTATGATCGCGTGCAGCTTGAGCTGGAGTGGCAGCGCCATGGCCTCGCCAGCACCTTGGGCGACACGCCGCATGTGAACCTCAAGCAACGCTTTGCCAAGGCCCGGCGCCTGGACAAGCCGCTGGGGCTCAATGGTGCGCTGCAATTGGCCGGAATGCAGTTCAATGGCCAGCAGCATCGCGCCCTGGAGGATGCACGCAACACCGCGCGCCTGCTGCCATTGATTTTGCCGGTCTAGGCAGCGCTTGCAGCCTTGGGCATACTGGCCAGCCATTTTCCTTTGTTGCTACCCACCTGCACCAACGAAATCCTGTGGCGAGCAAGCTTGCTTGCGCTGGGGTGCGAAGCGCCCCCAAAAAACGGGGACTGCTACGCAGTCAACGGGAGCAAGCTCCCTCGCCACAGAAGCCCGCGCCTGCAGTGATGAGCGTAAGCATCCATCTTTTCCGAGGATTCACCCATGTTCAAAGTCAACGAGTACTTCGACGGCACCGTCAAGTCGATCGCTTTCGGCACCGCAGAAGGGCCGGCGACCATCGGCGTGATGGCTCCGGGTGAATACGAATTCGGCACCGCCCAACGTGAAATCATGCACGTGGTCTCCGGCGCCCTGACCGTGAAGCTGCCTGACAGCAGCGACTGGGAAACCTTCGCCGCCGGCAGTCAGTTCCACGTACCGGCCAACAGCAAGTTCCAATTGAAGGTTGCGGTGGACACCGCCTACCTGTGTGAATACCGCGGCTAAGCGGTACCCGGCACACAAAAAAGCCCGTCTCCCACCAGACGGGCTTTTTTTATTCCAACACCGTTACCGGCATGCCGACTTCCAGGCGCCCGATGCCATCGTTGACCAGGTTCTGGCCGAACATCGCGCCCTTTTCGGTCTTGCGGTAGGTTTCCAGTGTCGTGAAGGGCTCGCGGTCGGGGCTGCGCTCACCGGTCTGGGGGTCGATGGTGGTGAGGATGCACCGCGAACACGGCTTGACCACCCGAAACTCCACATCGCCGATGCGCAAGCGCTTCCAGCCGTCTTCGGCGAAGGCCTCGGCGCCTTCGATGACCAGGTTGGGACGAAAACGCAGCATCTCCATCGGGCGGCCGATCTTTACACACAAGTCGTCGAGGGAGCCCTGGCCGATCAACAGCAACGGGTAGCCGTCAGCGAAGCCGACCTTGTCGTCATCCTTGCCATAACCGGCTTCGGTGGTGCGCGCACGTTCCAGGGGCAGTTGCACCAGGCGCGTCGGCTTGCCAATGAAGGCGCTGACCCAGGCCGCGGCCTCATCGCCAGCATCCGGCACGCGCAGCGTGTCACGCCAAATGGTCACACCGCGCAGTTCGCTGGCGCTGCCCGGCAATGCCACATCCAGCGACGCGTAGCCCGGCGAGCTCAGGGTGAGGCCCCCGCTGCTGTTCCATAACGCCGAGAGCTGGCTCATCTTCGCCACGGCCCGCTGCGTCAGGAACCGCCCGCTGGCTTCATCCACCAGCATCCAGCGTCGATCCCCGTCCAACCCGAGTTTATCCAGCCCAATCTGCTGCAAAGTTTCGGCCTTGCCGGACTTCAAGGGGTAACGGTACAACGCGCTGAGACGCAGCATGGGCCTGCCTTCCTAGGAAACAAAGTGTCATCCTAAAGTCAGGCGGGCATTTCGTCCAACATCAGTCGCTGGCGCACCACGTCCACCAGCTTGTCCGGCTGGAATTTGGAGAGGAAATTGTCGCAGCCGACCTTCTTGACCATCGAATCATTGAAGCTGCCCGACAGCGAGGTGTGCATCACCACGTACAGACCGCGCAGGCGTGGGTCGTTGCGGATCTCGGTGGTGAGGCGGTAGCCATCCATCTCGGGCATTTCAGCGTCGGTAAAGATCATCAGCAGTTTGTCGGTCATGACCTGGCCACTGTCAGCCCAGGCCTTGAGCATGTTCAGTGCCTTGAGGCCGTCGCTGGCAATGTGCATCTTCACACCCAACTGGCCCAGGGTGTCACGCAGCTGCGACAACGCCACGTTGGAGTCATCCACCAGCAGCACTTCGCGGCCACGGGCACGCTCCAGCACCGGGTCTTCAAGTTTGTCCCGGGAGACCTTGGCGTTGTAGGGCACGATCTCGGCGAGGACTTTTTCCACGTCGATGATTTCCACCAGTTGCTCATCGACCTTGCTGATGGCGGTGAGATAGTGCTGGCGACCGGCGCTGGTCGGCGGCGGCAGGATGGCTTCCCAGTTCATGTTGACGATGCGGTCGACGCCGCCCACCAGGAACGCCTGCACCGAGCGGTTGTACTCGGTGACGATAATGGTGCTGTTGGGGCCCGGCACCAGAGGCCGCATACCGATGGCCTGGGACAGGTCGATCACCGGCAGGGTCTGGCCACGCAGGTTGACCACCCCGCACACGAACGGGTGGCGCTGGGGCATCAGGGTCAGCTTGGGCAACTGCAGCACTTCCTGCACTTTGAACACGTTGATCGCGAACAACTGCCGTCCGAAGAGGCGGAACATGAGAATTTCCAGGCGATTCTCACCCACCAATTGCGTGCGTTGATCTACCGTGTCGAGAATGCCGGCCATTAAAAGCTCCTGGTGTACACGCCGCAGGCGCGTTGAAAGGGTGTGCAACTGTATAAGCACGTTATCGGCGGCAAGCGCCGGACCTTGACCCGAATAAAATGCCATGTAAATCCATTGATGTCACACTGACATCATGCTTTACTGCCTAGGCCCCTGATGCTCTTTCAAGCCGCCTTGCGCGACAGTCGAATTGACGTGCAGTTCCACCACATAGGGGATTCCCCTATGCGCAATCAGGCCCAACCTGATATTCGCGATATCTAATAGCCATTAATGTGACGCCATTCTCATTGCATGAATGGAGTCAGGCTTTTGTTTGCCATCCCCAGCCCTTGGCCCACGGGCCTTTCAGGCACTCACGTATCGGCAACTGAAGTCGTGTCATCCCGTACAACCGGGGCTACATACGACTTTCGTGAGCACTTCGCTAAACGTCCTACTGGATTATCAGAATCGACCTACAAGTCCGAGCCGTATTTCAGCGCTAGTTTTACGTCATTCACCCGGTGCGACATCTCATCATCCGACCCTACGTTGCGGAGACCTGCATGATGAACGACGGTAACGAGTGGCAATCTGCACTTCCCGAGTTCCTGCACGAGGCTGAAAAGCTGCTGATCAGGTCAGAAGAGTGCTTGAACCACCTGCATTTGATTCGAAACGACAGTGACGCTATCGACTGCATGAAAGCCAGCCTGAACAAGCTCGCCGAGAGCGCAGACTGCCTCGCATTGCAGGCCATTAGCGAGTTCTCTCGGCAGATTCAATACTTGATTGCCAATGCCGTGAGCCCGGTGCAATTGCATGACCAGGCGCTGCATGCCTTGCATGACTGCTTGACGCTACTGGCCTGGCAACTGGAACTGATCGATATCCGTACTGGCAAGCTTAGTCTGGATGAAGAAGAGCAGTCGTCGCTGATTGAGGCGGTCAGCTTGCAGATCCCGCAAAAAGCCCCCCAATACACTCCGCAGCATGATCGGCGCGCACAATAAATATCAATTAGCTATCAATGCAATAACGATACAAACCAACTTTGTTAATACAACTTTCCATGTTGAACTCTGGGGTGCCTGCCCAGAGTATTCGCGTGGGCCATAAACCCAATCAGACGACCAACGCTAATAGGGGTGTTACTATGCGCCCCCCGAAGTGATTTAACTTCAACAGGCTTAAAAACGATTTGGCAGCGCACTCCAAACAGAGCCCGGTCAACCGGCCTCCCCGCAGTGAACCCTCATTGGCTCCATCCGCTATGTACGCCAGTTTCAAGTCACTTATCGCCAGGTCCGTGTCCCCCAGCCACGCACGCCGCCTTACCCTTTCGCTATGCCTGTGCTCGTTGGTGGCGAGCCTGTGGGTCTATCTGCTGGACGCGCCACTGCCGTTGCTGATCGTGCTGCTCAACCTCGCCACGCTGATGGTGGTCGGGCTGCAACAGTGGCGTTCGCGCACAGCCATCAAGTTCGAGCCTCAGGAACTGGCCGCCCGCTTATTGCAAGTTCAGGAGAACGAACGTCACCGACTCAGCCGCGAACTGCATGACGACATCGGCCAGCTACTGACAGCCGCCAAGCTGCAAAGTGAATGGCTGCAGCGCCGCCTGCCCCAGGATCTGCAAAACCATTGTTCGGTGCTGTGCAATACGCTCAATGAAACCCTGGCCAAGGTGCGTGACGTCTGTGCCATCCTCAACCCGCGCCAACTGACCAGCCTGGGCCTGGAAGCCAGCCTGCGCGCGCACCTGCTCAAGACCCTGGAAAACACCCAGGTGTGCTGGAGCCTGGAGTGCCAGCAACGGCTCACCGGCATCCCCGAAGAAATGGCCGTGGCGGCCTTTCGCGTCACTCAGGAAGCGGTGACCAACATGCTTCGCCATGCAAAGGCTCGCAACCTGCTGGTGCGTCTGCAACGCCTGCCTGAAGGCTTGTCGTTGATAATCTGCGATGACGGCCAGGGGTTCTTGCCTGCCCCCGATCCGGGCCGGGAAGGCCAACGGGGCATGGCCGGTATGTGCGAACGAACACACCAACTGGGAGGCACCTTTTCCGTCAGCAGCGAGCCCGGCAAAGGTACACGCATCAACGCACTTTTCCCTTGGGCGCCCCGCGCTCTCGAACGGGCCAGCGCCCCTAAGGTTCTCGAGTGACCTGCAATTTACTCTTGGTAGACGACCATGCACTGATTCGCGCCGGCGTGCGCGCGCTGATTCTGGATATTCCCGGCTACAGCGTCATCGGCGAAGCCAGCGATGGCGCGCAACTACTGGAGCAATACAGTGCCTTGCAGCCAGATATCGTGCTGCTCGACCTGTCGATGAAGCACACCGGCGGGCTGGATGCCTTGCAGCAACTCAAGCGTTTTTACCCCACGTGCAAGGTGCTGATTCTGTCGATGCACACCGAGCCGGACCTGATCATGCGCGCACTGGAGTCCGGCGCCCACGGCTACCTGCTCAAGGACACCACCGCCAACGAGCTGGAACATGCCCTGCTGGCCCTGCGTAACAACGAACGCTACCTGAGCCCCGCCATCGCCCACACAGTGATCAACCAGGCGCTGATCCGTAGCCAGGCCCCCAGCGCGCCTGTCGCCCACAGCCACAGCCTGACGGCGCGGCAACTGGAAATCCTGCGCTTGATCGTGCGCGGCAAATCCACCCGCGAAATTGCCCACGGCCTGGGCCTGAGCATCAAGACTGTCGAAGCCCACCGCTCGCAGATCATGAAGCGCTTGCAGATTTTTGACGTGGCGGGCCTGGTGTTATTTGCCGTGCGTGAGCAGATCATCAGTCTGGACGACTAACGGCGAACCCAGCGGCAAGTGCACGCGCAGGGCCTTGGGCAGCGCTTCGAAGTGCAGGTCGTCGCCTTCCAGCGGCTCGCCGTCGAGGTTGATGTACAAGCCTTGTGCGACCTTGATCTTCACCCAGGGCAGGCGTGCGCGCACGAACATGGTGTCCAGGCCCCAGCCGTTGTTCATCAACTCACGCAACGTGCCGACCACCTCTTGAGGCGCCGGCAAGATGCTGACATCCAACAGCCCGTCATCAGCCAATGCACCGGGGCACAGCACATGCCCGCCACCGGCCTGGCGACCGTTACCGATGCCCAGCGCGAGCAACTCGCCTTTCCAATGGAAATCCGGGCCTTCCAATTCACCGTAGGCGGCTTTCAATTCACTGAAGCGGGTTAAACCGGTAAACAGGTACGCGGCACCGCCCAGGACCTTCTTCAGGTCTTCGGACGTGTTGGCCGTGACCTGGCTGCCAAAACCACCGGTGGCCATGTTCAGGAAGATTTGCCCACCGACCTGGCCCAGGTCAATCGCCTTGGGCGGCACATCCAGCAAGGCCAGGGCGCCAGCCGGCTCCAACGGCACGCCGGCGGCCTTGGCGAAATCATTGGCGGTGCCCAGGGGCATCAGCACCAGGCTGGCGTCGGTGTTGGCATGGGCCATGGCTTCGGCCACATCGCGCAAGGTGCCGTCGCCACCGCCGGCAATGATGTGGGTGTACCCCTCGGCCAGCGCTTCATTGACCAGTCGCCGGGCATCACCGCCCTCCCACGTCACCCGCACGGCCAGCTCCCCACCCTGCTCACGCCGGGCCAGCACGGCAGCGCGCACATCCTCGTTGAGGGCTTGTTTGCCGTGGAGGATCAACAGGGCTTTGGGGGCGGTCATTTGGGAGAATCTCCTGGGTCAAGGTGCTTGAAGGATGTTGACCTTTGGGGAACAGGAAAAGTCTGTGGCTGGAGAAAATTGATTGAAGTACACAGATTAAGAAGTGGGAGCTGGCTTGCCTGCGATGGCGGCGGTTCAATCGACAAAGACCTCAAATCTGCCACCCAACGGTAACCACGATGCGAAGCGAGCCGCTCTTGATCTTGATCTTGCTCTGCTTTTGATCTCAGGCGCCCCGTTAAACCACGCTGGCCGAACGCAGGCTTGAATTCGTGGGTAACCCGGCAGGACGCCGGGTTAGCCGCCCCGCGCCATGGATGGCGCGTGGCGGCGGCCCACGGATTCAAGACTGTGTTCGGGCACACCGAGCCTAAGCGAGGTGCCGAGTGGTGGGGCAAGAGCGCTTTGCTTACTTTCGCGCTTTTCGAAAGTGAGCCGCCGTCAGGGCGGAACCCTAAGTGGCCGTTACCGCAGGAATGGATATGTACTCGCTATAACAGCGTCGCCTGTCAGGCCGCCTTCGCGAGCAAGCCCGCTCCCACAGTTGGATTGTGGGGTGTCAGGCAGAGAAGTGTCGGCTGATAGGTCGTCATCGCAGGCAAGCCAGCTCCCACAGTTGGATCGGGGGTGTCAGG
>NZ_JBZXEA010000041.1:17747-69533 GCF_058725345.1 Pseudomonas sp. DW-iso17
TAGAGAGGTGTCGGCTGGTAGGCCGTCATCGCAGGCAAGCCAGCTCCCACAGTTGGATCGGGGGTGTCAGGTAGAGAGGTGTCGGCTGGTAGGCCGTCATCGCAGGCAAGCCAGCTCCCACAGTTGATCGCTGCGGCGGCCAAGCCGCGTCGAGAATCAGCCCTTGTGCAACTTACTCATCAACTGCGCCTCGGCCTGGGTCAGCCCGCACGACTGGGTCAACTCATCCACCGTCGCGCCCATGCCGACCAGCTTGGCCGCCTGGGCAAACGACAGGTTCGACGGATCACGCTGCTCCAACTGCACCAACCTGTCCGGCAACGGCGCAAGAATCGCACGCAGTTCATGCACCTCATCCCCCACCCGCACCGCACTTTGCTGGTAATGATCAACGCGCTTGACCAGTTCCAGAATGCGCCGGTCACGCACCGCATCGCGCTCGGCCTGTTGCAAGGCCAACTCCCGCTGCTGGCGCACATAGCGCAGCACAAACGCCAAGGTCCCGGCCCACAACAGGGCCAGGACAATCACCGCTGCCTCAAGGAACAATCAGATGCTCTCCAGTTCCGACCACTCTTCTTCGCTCATCATCTTGTCCAGCTCAACCAGAATCAGCAGTTCGCCGTTCTTGTTGCACACGCCCTGGATGAACTTGGCCGACTCTTCGTTACCGACGTTCGGTGCGGTTTCCACTTCCGATTGGCGCAGGTAAACCACCTCGGCCACGCTGTCGACCAGGATGCCGACCACTTGCTTGTCGGCCTCGATGATCACGATACGGGTGTTGTCGCTGACTTCAACCGTGTCCAGGCCGAAACGCTGGCGGGTGTCGATCACCGTCACCACGTTGCCGCGCAGGTTGATGATGCCCAGCACGTAGCTTGGCGCGCCTGGAACCGGGGCGATCTCGGTGTAGCGCAGCACTTCCTGCACGCGCATCACGTTAATGCCGTAGGTTTCGTTGTCCAGCTTGAAGGTCACCCATTGCAGGATCGGATCATCCAAACCTTGTGCGGACGCTGACTTGTTCATTCATCTGACCCCTTCAAATGCCGCTATCGACGGCGTGTGTGCACGTAGGCCGCGCAACCGCACGGCCCTTATTGTTCAATCAACTGCGTTTGTTCTGTGGCATCGCCTTCACCGCACCGCTGGCGATCAACTCGGCCAGTTCGGCGACATCCAGCAACGCGCACATGTGTTCGATCACAGTGCCCGCCAACCACGGCCGCTGGCCACGGTGGCTGCGCCATTTGATTTCATTGGGGTCCAGGCGCAACGAGCGGCTGACTTGATGCACTGCCAGCCCCCACTCGTAGCCCTGCACGGAGATCACGTATTGCAGGCCCTGGCGAAAATCATCGCGGTAGCGGTCGGGCATCACCCAGCGCGCCGTATCCAGCACCTTGAGGTTGCCGGCCTGGCTGGGCAGGATGCCGAGGAACCACTCCGGCTGCCCGAACAGCGGCGTCAGCTCCTGGCCTTCCAGGGAATAGATCGAGCCCAGGCACACCAGCGGCACCGCCAGGGTCAACCCGGCGACGTCGAACAGCAGGCACTCGAACGGCTCGGCCGCCCATGAGGGGCGACCGTCGCCCGTCACCGGTGGCGGCGTGATGCTGGACGGCAGGTGCACGTCCACCAGCGGTTCGACCACCGGCGGCGCCACCACTGCCGGGGCGCTCGGCACCACCACGGGCGCCTCCACCCCCTGCGCATCCCGTGCCTGCTCTTCCATCACCGCCTGCTGGAATTCATCCAGCGGGCTTTCGGGTTCGACAGCAGGCTCAAGTACCAGAATCGGTTCTGGCAGTTCCTCGGCCGTCGCATCCTGCAGCAAGGCATCCAGGTAGGATTCCAGTGCCAGTTGCGGGCGGGTCTTGAATTCGACAGGACGGTTCATCACGCCACCTGCGCCACAAGTTGTTGCGACAGCAGGTGCTTGAGCAACGCACGGTAGGCCAGCACGCCACGGCTCTTGCCGTCGAACTGCGACGGTGTGAGCCCGGCACGGCTGGCGTCACGCAGGCGCGTGTCCACCGGGATGTAACCGTTCCAGATGGTGTCCGGGTAGGCATCGCGCAATACGCGCAAGGTGCCGAGGGACGCCTGGGTGCGACGGTCGAACAAGGTCGGCACGATGCTGAACGGCAGCGCCTGCTTGCGCGAACGGTTGATCATCGCCAGGGTGCTGACCATACGCTCCAGGCCCTTGACCGCCAGGTGCTCGGTCTGCACCGGGATCACCAATTGCTGGCTGGCCGCCAACGCGTTGACCATCAGCACGCCGAGCAACGGCGGGCTGTCAATGATCGCGTAATCGAAGTCCTGCCACAGCTGCGCCAGGGTCTTGGCGATCACCAGGCCCAGGCCGCTCTGGCCTGGCGACTGGCGCTCCAGCGTGGCCAGGGCGGTGCTCGACGGCAGCAGGGAAATACTTTCGTTGCTGGTGGGCAACAGCAGTTGCCCAGGCAGATCCGCCGGCACGCTGCCCTTGTGCAAAAACAGGTCATAGCAGCTATGTTCCAGCGCATCCGGGTCGTAGCCGAAATAGCTGGTCATGGAACCGTGGGGGTCCAGGTCGACCACGACCACACGCTTGCCCGCTTCGGCCAGCAAACCGGCCAAGGCGATGGAAGTGGTGGTCTTGCCGACTCCACCCTTTTGATTGGCAACTGCCCAGACTCTCATTCGGTTGGTTCCTCCCGGCGGGCACAGGCGCGACCGAGACATTGCATACGGTTATTGAGCCAGCGACGGAGAATTGACGTTACTCGGTCGGACCGGCGGTTTGACAACGGGCGGTGCAGTTTGTGTGCCAGCACGCTTCAACGCCGCATCCGGGGTGGCATTGGCGGTGCCGGTTCCGGTCAGGCTGCGACGCACATCCAGGTTGCGCGAGACCACCAGCACCACCCGGCGGTTACGGGCACGGCCTTCGACCGTGGCGTTATTGGCCACCGGCTGGAATTCACCATAGCCCACCGACGCCAGGCGCTGGGGGTTCACACCCTGCATCGCCAACATGCGCACGATGCTCGACGCGCGAGCCGAGGACAGCTCCCAGTTGGTCGGGTACTGCGCAGTGCTGATGGGGAAATTGTCGGTGAAGCCTTCCACGTGGATCGGGTTTTCAAACGGTTTGAGGATCGCCGCGACCTTGTCGATGATGGTGAACGCCTGGTCACTGGGCAATGCATCGGCACTGGCGAACAACAGGCTGGAGTTCAGCTCGATCTCCACCCACAACTCATTGCCGCGCACGGTCATCTGGTTGGAGCTGATCAGGTCGCCAAAGGCGGCACTGATATCGTCGGCGATGCTCTTGAGCGGGTCGCTGGTGCCTTGGATGCCAGCAGCGGTTTCATCACTGTCATTGACCAGGGGCTTGGCCGGGGTCACGGTCTTGGGCCGCTCTTCGCCGATAGGGATCGGCTTGAGCGACCGCTCGGCATCGTTGAACACGCCCACCAGCGCCTGGGAAATGATCTTGTACTTGCCTTCGTTGATCGACGAGATCGAGTACATCACCACAAAAAACGCGAACAGCAAGGTGATGAAGTCCGCGTAGGACACCAACCAGCGTTCGTGGTTGACGTGTTCTTCAGGCTCGCGACGGCGACGGCTCACAGGCAAATACCTCCCTGACCGCTATTGGCCGCTTTACTGTGGCGAGCGAGCTTGCTCGCGCTGGGGCGCGAAGCGGCCCCCATCCAGGCAACGCATTTGTTCAGACAAATTGCTGTGCCTGGTTTTGGGGCTGCTTCGCAGCCCAGCGCGAGCAAGCTCGCTCGCCACATAAAGCTCACTGGCCACAGGTCAATGCGCATACCCATCAATCCATGAAGCCCTGAAGCTTCAATTCGATGGAGCGCGGGTTCTCGCCCTCGGCAATCGACAGGATGCCTTCGAGCAACATTTCGCGATAACGCGACTGGCGCATGGCAATCGACTTGAGCTTGCTGGCCACCGGCAGCAACACCAGGTTGGCACTGGCCACGCCGTAGATGGTCGCGACAAACGCCACGGCAATGCCGCTGCCCAGTTGCGAAGGGTCGGCCAGGTTGCCCATCACGTGGATCAGGCCCATCACCGCGCCGATGATGCCAATGGTCGGCGCGTAGCCGCCCATGCTTTCAAAGACTTTGGCCGCGTTGATGTCACGGCTTTCCTGAGTGTAGAAGTCCACTTCGAGGATGCTGCGGATCGCTTCCGGTTCGGCGCCATCGACCAACAGTTGCAGGCCTTTGCGCGCGTAGCTGTCAGGCTCGGCATCGGCCACGCCTTCCAGGCCCAGCAGGCCTTCCTTGCGGGCGGTGAGGCTCCAATTGACCACGCGGTCGATGCCGCCTGCCAGGTCGACCCGTGGCGGAAAAATGATCCACACCAGAATCTGCATGGCACGCTTGAATGAGCTCAGGGGCGACTGCAACAACGCCGCGCCCACGGTGCCACCGATCACGATCAGCGCTGCCGGGCCGTTGGCCAAGGCGCCGAGGTGGCCGCCTTCCAGGTAGTTGCCACCAATGATGGCGACAAACGCCATGGTGATGCCGATCAGGCTCAACACATCCATCAGAGGCAGGCCTCCACCAGGTGCTTGCCGATGTCGTCCAGGCTGTAGACCGCATCGGCCAGGTCAGCCTTGACGATGGCCATGGGCATGCCATAGATCACGCAACTGGCTTCATCCTGGGCCCAGATGGCGCTGCCGCCCTGCTTGAGCAGGCGCGCACCTTCACGGCCATCGGCGCCCATGCCGGTGAGCACCACCGCCAGAACTTTGTCGCCATAGGACTTGGCCGCCGAACCGAAGGTGATATCCACACACGGCTTGTAGTTCAGGCGCTCATCGCCCGGCAGGATTTTGATCGCGCCACGCCCATCCACCATCATCTGCTTGCCGCCCGGCGCCAGCAGTGCCAGGCCAGGACGCAGAATGTCGCCATCCTCGGCTTCCTTGACGGTGATACGGCACAGCTTGTCCAAGCGCTCGGCGAACGCCTTGGTGAATGCCGCCGGCATGTGCTGCACCAGCACAATCGGCGCCGGGAAGTTGGCCGGCAGTTGGGTCAATACCCGCTGCAAGGCCACCGGGCCGCCGGTGGAGGTGCCGATGGCGACCAGCTTGTAAGCCTTGCGCTTGGGTGCCGGCGAATGCGCACTCGGCGCTGCGGCGGCACGCACCGGCGCGACCGCAGGCCGGGCCACGGGCGCCGGGGCCGGGCGCGCAAACGACGAACTGGGCGCCGCTGCGGCGGGCGCAGGCGTAGGGGCTGGCGCAGGTGTGCTGAACAGGCTGCGACGGTTACTGCGGGAAATGCTGTGCACCTTCTCGCACAGCATCTGCTTGACCTTGTCGGGGTTGCGCGAGATGTCTTCGAAATTCTTCGGCAAAAAGTCCACCGCGCCGGCATCCAAAGCGTCGAGGGTCACCCGCGCGCCTTCGTGAGTCAGCGAGGAAAACATCAATACCGGTGTAGGGCAGCGTTGCATGATGTGGCGCACGGCCGTGATGCCATCCATCATCGGCATCTCGTAGTCCATGGTGATCACGTCCGGCTTCAAGGCAATGGCTTGATCGATCGCCTCTTTGCCGTTGGTGGCCGTGCCGACCACCTGGATCGTTGGATCAGCGGAAAGAATTTCCGAGACGCGGCGGCGGAAGAAACCCGAATCGTCCACCACCAGGACCTTGACTGCCATAAACACTCCGTTAGGCGGGGCGGGCATGACCGCCCTGCCCCACCAGAATCAAATACGCCGTGCGGCGTAACGCTTGAGCATGCTCGGAACATCGAGAATCAGTGCGATGCGACCGTCACCGGTAATGGTTGCGCCCGACATGCCTGGGGTTCCCTGCAGCATCTTGCCCAAAGGCTTGATCACCACTTCTTCCTGGCCCACCAGTTGGTCGACCACAAAGCCGATGCGCTGGGTACCCACGGACAGAATCACCACATGACCTTCGCGTTGTTCTTCATGGGCGGCCGAGGCCACCAGCCAACGCTTGAGGTAGAACAGCGGCAACGCCTTGTCACGCACGATCACCACTTCCTGGCCGTCCACCACGTTAGTGCGCGACAGGTCGAGGTGGAAGATCTCGTTGACGTTGACCAGCGGGAAGGCGAACGCCTGGTTGCCCAGCATCACCATCAGGGTCGGCATGATCGCCAGGGTCAACGGCACCTTGATGACGATCTTGGAGCCCTGGCCCTTGGTCGAGTAGATATTGATCGAGCCGTTGAGCTGGCTGATCTTGGTCTTCACCACGTCCATGCCCACGCCACGCCCGGACACGTCGGAGATCTCGGTTTTGGTCGAAAAGCCCGGGGCAAAGATCAGGTTGTAGCACTCGGTGTCGGTCAGGCGGTCGGCGGCGTCCTTGTCCATCACGCCGCGCTTGACCGCGATATTGCGCAAGATGGTCGGGTCCATGCCTTTGCCGTCATCGGTGATCGACAGCAGGATGTGGTCGCCCTCTTGCTCCGCCGCCAAAATCACTTTGCCGTTGCGGGACTTGCCCGCAGCTTCGCGTTCTTCCGGAGTTTCTACGCCGTGGTCGACCGCGTTGCGCACCAAGTGGACCAGCGGGTCAGCCAGAGCCTCGACGAGGTTTTTGTCGAGGTCGGTTTCTTCGCCCACCAGTTCCAGGTTGATTTCTTTCTTGAGCTGGCGCGCCAGGTCACGAACCAGGCGCGGGAAACGGCCGAAGACTTTCTTGATCGGCTGCATCCGCGTTTTCATCACCGCGGTTTGCAGGTCGGCGGTGACCACGTCGAGGTTCGACACGGCCTTCTGCATGGCTTCGTCGCCGCTGTTCAGGCCCAGGCGCACCAGGCGGTTACGCACCAGCACCAGTTCGCCCACCATGTTCATGATGTCGTCCAGGCGCGCGGTATCCACACGCACGGTGGTTTCGGCTTCGCTGGCAGGTTTTTCCGCTGCCGCTGGGGCCGCTGCACGCGCAGGGGCCGGGGCGGCGGCAGGTGCTGGCTTGGCTGCCGGCGCAGGTTTGGCAGCAACCGGTGCCGCAGTGGCTGGTGCTGCAACCTGCGCGGCCGCGGCCGGGGCAACTTCGCTGAACTTGCCTTTGCCGTGCAGCTCGTCGAGCAAGGCTTCGAATTCGTGATCCGAGATCAACCCGTCACCGGCCGGTGCGGTACTGGCCGCTGGCGCAGCGGCGGCGGCAGTCGCTGCAACCTCGGGCAGGGCTTCGGCCACAAAGGTGCCTTTGCCATGCAGTTGGTCGAGCAGTGCCTCGAATTCGTCGTCGGTAATGTCAGTGCTGGTGTTGGCAGCGGGTGCTTCTGGCGTCGCCGCAGGAGGTGCCACGGCATCCGCCGCGAACTGGCCTTTGCCGTGCAACTGGTCGAGCAACGACTCGAACTCGGCGTCCGTAATGTCTTCACTGCTCGGCGTCGCGGCAGGCTGCACCGGCACTTCAGCTTCGGCCTTGACCGCGCTGAGGGAGTTGAGCAGTTGTTCGAACTCGCTGTCGGTCACGTCCGGCTCGGCTTGCGCCACCGGCTCCGGTGCGGCCTCGACCACCGGCGCAGCCGCGGTATCGGCAGGTTCGGCCAGGCGCGCCAGGGCGGCCAGCAGTTCCGGCGTGGCGGCAGTGATCGGTGCACGTTCACGCACTTGGCTGAACATGCCGTTGACCGCATCCAGTGCTTCGAGAATCACGTCCATCAGTTCCGAGTCGACGTGACGCTCACCCTTGCGCAGGATGTCGAAAACGTTCTCGGCGATGTGACAGCACTCCACCAGCTCATGGAGCTGGAGGAAGCCGGCGCCCCCTTTTACAGTGTGAAAACCGCGAAAAATTGCATTGAGCAGGTTCGCATCATCCGGTCGGCTTTCCAGCTCGACCAGTTGTTCGGACAGTTGCTCTAGAATTTCGCCGGCCTCTACAAGGAAATCCTGAAGGATTTCTTCATCGGCGCCGAAGCTCATGTGGGTGCTCCTTAGAAGCCTAAACTGGATAACAGGTCATCTACGTCATCCTGACCTGACACAACGTCTTCACGTTTATCGGCATGAATCTGCGGACCTTCACCCTTGGCGAGATGTTTTTGTGGATCTTTTTCAGAGAGGATCGCTTCACGGTCATGTTCGATGCCGGCAAAACGATCGACCTGGCCGGCCATCAGCACCAATTTGAGCAAGTTGCTTTCCACTTCGGTAACCAACTGGGTCACGCGCTTGATTACCTGGCCGGTGAGGTCCTGGTAATCCTGGGCCAGCAGGATGTCGTTGAGGTTGCTGGCCACCGTGCGGTTTTCCTGTTCGCTGCGCGACAGGAACCCGTCGACGCGACGCGCCAGTTCACGAAACTCTTCAGCGCCCACTTCGCGGCGCATGAAGCGGCCCCAGTCCTGGCTCAAGGCCTGGGCTTCGGTGGCCATGCCGTTGACCAGGGGCGTGGCGTTTTCCACCAGGTCCATGGTGCGGTTGGCCGCCGCCTCAGTCAGCCTGACCACATAGGACAGGCGCTCGGTGGCGTCGGTAATCTGGGAAATTTCTTCGGCCTGGGGCATGCGCGGGTCAATCTGGAAATTGACGATTGCGCTGTGCAGCTCGCGTGTGAGCTTGCCCACTTCCTGGTACAGGCCGCGGTCACGGGTCTGGTTAAGCTCATGGATCAACTGCACCGCATCGGCGAACTGGCCTTTTTCCAGGCTGTCGACCAACTGGTGAGCATGTTTTTTCAGGGTCGACTCAAAGTCGCCCTGTGACGTTTCGTTATGCTCCATAGCTCCCCCGCGATGGCATTAGCCGTGGATGCGTTCGAAGATTTTCTCGATCTTCTCTTTCAAGGCCAGTGCCGTGAATGGTTTGACCACATAACCGTTGACCCCGGCTTGGGCGGCTTCGATGATCTGTTCGCGCTTGGCTTCGGCGGTCACCATCAGCACAGGCAAGCTGCGCAGTTTTTCATCGGCGCGCACATGGCGCAGCAGGTCGATACCGGTCATGCCCGGCATGTTCCAGTCGGTTACCAGAAAGTCGATGCTCCCGCTGTTGAGGATCGGAATGGCCGTCAGGCCGTCATCCGCCTCGACCGTGTTGGTGAACCCAAGGTCACGCAACAGGTTTTTAATGATCCGCCGCATCGTTGAGAAGTCATCAACGATGAGGATTTTCATGTTCTTGTCCAATTCGACCTCCAAGCAGTCTTAAACGCGCCCAGCACCTGGACGCGCCATTTCAATCAACAGGCGTTACACAAAAAGGACTGCCCAGGGCACCACGGCACACAGCCGCGAAACCTTGCGATCTCACGGCAGCGTCTGCAGTGCCCCCACACTGCCTGTCAGCGCGCGCGCCACTCGGCCAATCGCCCCCGCAAGCGGGCTGCGCACTGGCTATGCAACTGGCTGACACGCGATTCGCTGACCCCCAGGACCTCACCGATTTCCTTGAGGTTCAGCTCTTCGTCGTAGTACAGCGCCAGCACCAGCCGCTCACGCTCCGGCAAGTTGGCGATTGCATCGGCCAACGCGCCCTGGAAACGTTCATCTTCCAGGTCGCGTGACGGCTCCGTATGCGCGCTCGCGCCGTCCTCGTGCAGCCCTTCGTGTTCGCCGTCCTGTAAAAGGTCGTCAAAACTGAACAGGCGGCTGCCCAAGGTATCGTTCAAAATCCCGTAATAATCGTCGAGACTCAATTGGAGTTCGGCCGCAACTTCATGATCTTTAGCGTCACGACCGGTTTTTGCTTCAATTGCTCGAATTGCATCACTGACCATACGCGTATTGCGGTGTACCGAACGCGGCGCCCAATCGCCTTTACGCACCTCGTCGAGCATCGCGCCACGAATACGGATACCCGCATACGTTTCGAAACTGGCACCCTTGCTGGCGTCGTATTTGGTCGAGACTTCAAGCAGGCCGATCATGCCGGCCTGGATCAAGTCTTCAACCTGCACACTCGCGGGCAGGCGCGCCAACAGGTGATAGGCAATGCGCTTGACCAACGGCGCATAGCGCTCGATCAATTCGCCCTGGCTGTCACGTGCCGACTTTTTGTAAAGGTTGTAGCCGCTGGATGTCATAGCACCGGTCCTGCGCTCGTCTGATGCACCAAACGCTCGACGAAAAACTCCAGATGCCCCCGCGGGTTGGCGGGCAACGGCCAGGTATCGACCTTCTGGGCAATGGCCTTGAACGCCAGTGCGCATTTCGAACGAGGGAACGCTTCATAGACCGCACGCTGCTTTTGCACGGCCTTGCGCACACACTCGTCATAGGGAACTGCGCCGACGTATTGTAAAGCCACATCGAGGAAGCGGTCCGTGACCTTGGTCAACTTGGCGAACAGGTTGCGCCCTTCCTGCGGGCTCTGGGCCATGTTGGCCAGCACGCGGAAGCGATTCATGCCGTAGTCACGGTTAAGCAGTTTGATCAGCGCGTAGGCATCGGTGATCGAGGTGGGCTCGTCGCACACCACCAACAGCACTTCCTGCGCTGCGCGCACAAAGCTGACCACCGACTCGCCGATCCCGGCGGCGGTGTCGATCACCAGCACGTCGAGGTTGTCGCCGATGTCGCTGAACGCCTGGATCAGCCCGGCATGCTGCGCGGGGCTCAGGTGCACCATGCTCTGGGTGCCCGAGGCCGCCGGCACGATGCGAATGCCACCAGGGCCCTGGAGCAGCACATCGCGCAGCTCGCAGCGGCCCTCGATCACAT
Organism: Pseudomonas sp. DW-iso17; assembly: GCF_058725345.1. NCBI lineage: Bacteria > Pseudomonadati > Pseudomonadota > Gammaproteobacteria > Pseudomonadales > Pseudomonadaceae > Pseudomonas > Pseudomonas sp. DW-iso17. Next base: position 28,445 of record NZ_JBZXEA010000041.1, read on the forward strand.
CGGCCAGGGTATGTTTGGGTGTCAGCCCCAGGAGAACGTCCACGTTCGCCAAGCCCAGGTCAGCATCCAGCAGCATGACGCGACGGCCAAGCTCTGCCAGGGCCAGGGACAAATTCACTGACACGTTAGTTTTCCCGACGCCACCTTTGCCGCCGGTCACCGCGATCACCTGTACGGGATGCATGCTGCCCATTTTATTTCTTTACCTTGTCTTGCTTAGACGCAGGCTACATGGCTTGGCCGCGTGAATCGCTTGCAGACCATCGATGTAGGTACATTTCACGGTGTTCATCCTGCCTCAACCCACCCGTTTAGCCGGGTGGTGGTAAAGGTCGGCGAACATATCGGCCATCGCTTCCTCGCTAGGCTCGTCTTGCATTTGCACACTCACGGCACGGCTGACCAACTGATGACGGCGCGGCAGATGCAGATCATCCGGGATCCGCGGCCCGTCGGTGAGGTAGGCAACCGGTAATTCATGGCTGATGGCCAGGCTCAATACCTCGCCCAGGCTCGCGGTTTCGTCGAGTTTGGTGAGGATGCAGCCGGCCAGGCCGCAACGCTTGTAGCTGTGATAGGCAGCGGTAAGAACCTGTTTCTGGCTGGTGGTTGCAAGCACCAGGTAATTTTTCGACTTGATGCCACGCCCGGCCAGGCTTTCGAGCTGCATGCGCAGCGCTGGATCACTGGCTTGCAGGCCGGCGGTATCGATCAGCACCACGCGCTTGCGCAGCAACGGCTCGAGGGCATTGGCCAGGGACTGGCCCGGGTCGACATGGGTCACCGGCACGTTGAGAATGCGGCCCAGGGTCTTGAGCTGCTCCTGGGCGCCGATGCGGTAGCTGTCCATGCTCACCAACGCGATATTCTGTGCGCCGTACTTAAGCACATAACGGGCGGCCAGCTTGGCCAGGGTGGTGGTCTTGCCCATGCCGGCGGGGCCGACCATGGCGATCACACCGCCCTCTTCCAGGGGTTCGATTTCCGGCGTGGCGATCATGCGCGCCAGATGCGCCAGCAACATGCGCCAGGCCTGACGAGGTTCTTCGACTTCGGCGGTCAAGGCCAGCAGGTCGCGGGACAACGGGCCGGACAAGCCGATGCGTTGCAAGCGGCGCCACAGGTTGGCTTGCTGGGGCTTGCTGCCTTGCAACTGAGTCCAGGCCAATGAGCCCAGCTGCACTTCGAGCAATTCACGCAGGCCATTGAGTTCAAAGCGCATCGAGTCGATCACACGCTGGTCAACTGCGGCGGCCGGGGCAGGCGCTGCAGGACGCGGCGGTTCGACAAAGGTGGGCTCAACCAGCGGCTCGGCGGCGGTCAGCGGCAGGCCGGCGAATAATTGGCGATTGGTGCTGGCATCGCTGTCACCGCGCATGCTCAGTTCAGCCTGGGCCGACACAATGCGCGAGGCGGTCTTGCGCAGCTCGTCTTCGAGTTCCATGTTCGGCACGCGCGGGGCCAGCGCCTGGGGCGTGTAATCCAGGGCAGCCGTCAGCTCGACACCGCCGGCAATCCGACGGTTACCGATAATCGCGGCATCGGCGCCCAGCTCATCGCGGACCAACTTCATGGCCTGACGCATATCGGCGGCGAAAAAACGCTTAACTTGCATAACCCACTACCTCAGCCATTGGGCCCAACTGTCGCGACGATAGTCACTTGCTTATTGTCAGGAATTTCCTGGTAAGCCAACACGTGCAAATTCGGTACAGCCAGGCGTCCAAACCGCGACAACATCGCGCGAACCGGGCCGGCCACCAGCAGGATCACCGGGTTGCCCTGCATTTCCTGGCGCTGTGCGGCGTCGATCAACGAACGCTGCAGCTTTTCAGCCATGCTTGGCTCCAGTAAAACGCCCTCTTCCTGGCCTTGCCCTGCCTTCTGAATACTATTGAGCAATATTTGTTCCAACCTGGGCTCCAAGGTGATCACAGACAGCTCGGACTCAGTCCCTACAATGCTTTGCACGATTGCGCGGGACACGCCGACACGCACCGCCGCCACCAGAGCGGCAGTATCTTGACTCTTGGCGGCATTGTTGGCGATGGCCTCGGCAATGCTGCGAATGTCGCGCACAGGCACCTGTTCGGCCAACAGCGCTTGCAACACCTTGAGCAACTGCGACAACGACAGCACGCCAGGCACCAGCTCTTCGGCCAGTTTTGGCGACGATTTGGCCAGCAAGCCCATCAATTGCTGGACTTCCTCGTGGCCGATCAGCTCGTGGGAGTGCTTGTAGAGAATCTGGTTGAGGTGCGTGGCGACCACGGTGCTGGCATCCACCACGGTGTAACCGAGGGACTGCGCCTGGCTGCGCTGGCTGACTTCGATCCACACCGCTTCCAGGCCGAAAGCCGGATCTTTGGCGGTGATGCCGTTGAGCGTACCGAACACTTGGCCTGGGTTGATCGCCAGTTCGCGGTCCGGGTAGATCTCGGCTTCGGCCAGGATCACCCCCATCAGGGTCAGGCGATAGGCGCTGGGGGCCAGGTCGAGGTTGTCACGGATATGCACAGTGGGCATCAGGAAGCCCAAGTCCTGCGACAGCTTCTTGCGCACGCCCTTGATTCGCGCCAGCAGTTGCCCACCCTGGTTGCGGTCGACCAGCGGGATCAGGCGGTAGCCGACTTCCAGGCCGATCATGTCGATGGGCGTGACGTCGTCCCAGCCCAGTTCCTTGGTTTCCTGGGCACGGGCCGGGGATGGCAGCAGATCCTGTTGACGGGCAATCTCCTGCTCGGCCTGGACCTTGACCTGGTTCTGCTTCTTCCAGAACAGGTACGCCGCGCCACCCGCCAGGGCCGCCATGCTCAGGAACGAGAAGTGCGGCATGCCCGGCACGATACCCATGATCGCCATAATGCCCGCCGCCACGGCCAGGGCCTTGGGCGAAGCGAACATCTGCCGGCTGATCTGCTTGCCCATGTCTTCGGAGCCCGAAGCACGGGTAACCATGATGGCCGCCGCTGTGGATAACAACAGTGATGGCAATTGCGCCACTAAACCGTCACCAATGGTCAGCAAGGCGTACACCTTGCCGGCATCGCCGAAGGTCATGCCGTGCTGGAAGATACCGACCGCCATGCCGCCGATCAGGTTGATAAACAGAATCAACAGGCCAGCGATGGCGTCACCGCGCACAAATTTGCTGGCGCCGTCCATGGAGCCGTAGAACTCGGCTTCCTGAGCAACTTCGGCCCGGCGCGACTTGGCTTGGTTCTGGTCGATCAAGCCGGCGTTGAGGTCGGCGTCGATGGCCATCTGCTTGCCGGGCATGGCGTCGAGGGTAAACCGCGCGCTCACCTCGGAAATCCGCCCGGCGCCCTTGGTCACCACCACAAAGTTGATGATCATCAGGATCGCGAACACCACGATACCGACCACGTAGTTACCGCCGATCACCACCTCACCGAAGGCCTGGATCACCTTACCGGCAGCGGCATGGCCGTCCTGGCCGTGGAGCATCACCACCCGCGTGGAGGCGACGTTCAATGCCAGACGTAGCAGGGTCGCCACCAGCAGAATCGTCGGGAACACCGCGAAATCCAGCGGCCGCAAGGCGTACACGCACACCAGCAAGACCACGACAGACAGGGCAATGTTGAAGGTAAAGAACACGTCGAGCAGGAAGGGCGGCATCGGCAACATCATCATTGCCAGCATCACCAGCAACAACAACGGCACACCCAGATTGCCCCGCGACAGGTCAGTCAGGGTGCCACGGGCCGTGTTGAGCATTTGAGAGCGATCTACCACCGGTATTCCTCGGGTCCTTGAAGCAAAGTTTTGACGCTGGAGGGCGACTTGGAGGCGGGGTTGCAAGAAGCCTTCCAACTTTGGTTTTGGGATGATTCTCGAGTGCTAGCCGATTCAAGTGTGGGAGCTGGCTTGCCTGCGATTGCGGTGTGTCAGCCACTGAGATATTGGCTGTAAATCAGCTATCGCAGGCCAGCCAGCTCCCACATTTGGATTTGTGTGCACCTTGGATATCGAGGAAATTTCCGATAAGGATTTGGGGTTGCCCCTAGGAAACTCGCTCTCTAGTCTCCGTACACCGCTGCAAACGCAGCGGACGGGCGTCGCGGCCCGGATTACCTAGGAGCAAAAGCACCCTCTCCCTTTCTAAAAGGAGCTTCACAGTGATCAAACACGCCTCAAATTCCCCCACCCGGCTGTTTACCGTAGCCGACGGCATCAGCAGCGAAGACCTGCTGGTCAACCTCAGTGAAACACTTGCTTCGGCCAATGCGCTGAGCTGCGACTTGGCCTTTGACCTGGAAGGTTCGAAACGAGAGGAATTGCTCGGCGTTGCGCAGTTGATCGAACTCGCGCAGTTACTGGCTGATCGCCTGCACGTTGGCGCCACAATGGCGGGCAAAGCAAGCAGCGGATAATACGGGCAAGGGTGGGAGCTGGCTTGCCTGCGATTGCGGTGTGTCAGCCACTGGGATATTGGCTGTGAGTCAGCCATCGCAGGCAAGCCAGCTCCCACCTGTGATTCAGTTTTTAAACTGGCCGTATATTGTAAGCCTGTGGGCCTTTTGGACCTTGTGTGATGTCAAACTCTACTTTTTGATTCTCCTCCAGGCTTTTGTACCCAGCCGTCGCAATTGCCGAGTAATGGGCAAACACATCGGGCCCTTCATCATCTTGGGTAATAAAACCAAATCCCTTCTCCGCGTTAAACCACTTCACCGTGCCAGTTGCCATTGCCATTCTCCCTACACTTCACTTGAGACCCGGTTCACCTGGGTTGCACCGTTTGATAGGCAACGCATAAATACCCTCGGGTCGATGGACCATTTGGAACTCCATGCGCTTGCCAAACCACAGCGCGGTGCAACGCCAGTCTCTGCCATTGATAAACACATCCTCTCCCCCGCCATCGGGCTTGATCAACCAATCGCCTCTGAGCCAGACGTAATACCTGACCGTACCCGTAGCCACCTTCACAACCGCTCTCCCTGCATCTCGTTACTACATACGCGCAGTGCATGGTGGGTAATAAAACAGCGGGCAGCGCCCGTTGGCTACTGTCAGAGTTGACAGGTAGACGCGGGCTTTCAATGGGTGATAGGCATGGCAACGTTGCGGATCATGCATCCGCTGATTTTTTGCGTTTGCGCGGTTTGCGCTGCTTGGCAGGCGCTTGCGGGATTTCAGCACATGTGACATTCATCGATTGGACGGCAACCTCGTTGCCATCGCGATCCCGCACAATAAAGCCGATGCCTTTGACCGCATCGAACCACCTGACCGTACCCCTATCCATCACCGCCTCCCGAGCCGCGCATGGCTGCGCGCCTCATCGCTGTATCAAACAGTGAAGGCGGCGTAATGGCTACTGTCAAAGTTGACAGGTAAGACCGGGTTTGAATCCTGATGAAGTCATCATGATAGGTACTTCGACGCCTGCGAAAACGCTATCGGGCCTAGGGATAAAGATTTTGTGGAACCGGTACGACATTTTTTGTCACTCAACTCGCTGAGCGATCAGCTCTTTAAAATCACCCTTCCCTAGGGTGGATAAGCGATTAAAAAATAGCGGCGAAACCATGGACTTAAATTTAAACGCATTAAACACCTTTTTTCGCTTTGCCTCCTCAGAGGCTGAAACGGTTGAATCAGGGCCCCCTAAAGCTGAGTACGTTTGGGCGCCAGCCCCGTCGACGGGCGAAACTAAACTGGTACCAGATCTGAAAAAAACGCTATTCGAGATTTTAGGCAATGAAGTGGATTCACCCGCAGCGTTCGATAAGTTGATCGAAAAACTCAAGGTGATGCCGCAAAAAGATCTGAAAGCCTATCTACAGCGTTTTGAATCAGCCCTGTCACCTGAACGATTCAAACGCCTGCAGGACGATCTTAATTTGGTAAGAGGAGGCTGGACATCTGACCCGCGCGGGATTCCAGGTGATGGTGGCAGCAATTCCCAAAACGTCGACATGAGCCTTTACCCCGCGGGCGAGGTCATCAGTGACAAGCCCCTGATGAAGGCGGACAGCTTCTATCACTATCATCCTGGTGGGTCTGAACCCGGAAAAAAGCCAGAAAATATCTATAGTGGTTTCAGCCAAGGTTATGAAGATAACTGTGTAATTACTTCCTGGATCAAGGCAGGGATGGCGCTGTTTGGTCAAAAGGATGTCTTTGAAGCGGTAAAGGAAGTCGCTCAGGGTTATTTCGTGACCATGCGCGACGGTTTCAAACTGTACCTGTCAAAAGGCGAGTTACAGTTGGCAGCCCGCAATTCAGGGTATAAAGGCGATGATCCGGTGATGCTCACCGACGCTAACTTTATGTTCGCAGTGGCTGCCAAGCGAGCACAACTGGTAAATAGCTATGATCGTGTTGGACAGAGCTACGCTAATGGCGTGAAAAGCCTTAACGATGGAGCTTCTCCCTGGGAAGGGTATGAACTCCTTGGGTTAAAGGATCACATTAAACCCGGCCGCGATAGTAACGCGAAGTTGAAGGAGCTGGAAACTCCGGGTGAAATCGGGGTTGCCAGCGCTCCAGGCCACAATTTTTTGGTAGTGGATGGCCGGCAAGAGCTATTTGGAACCCGTGGCGGTAAACCAGACCCTACACTTGTAGAGCAGGTGTACGTGCTGCAATTATCGAAAGTCGAAGCACCCCAAAGCGATACTCCCGAGCGACTTAAATAACTACGGTTTACCACAGCCGCGGCGCATTGAGCCTCAGGAATCCCGACGCAAATCCGGCGGAATCGGCAAATCCTTGAGCGGATCAGGCCGCTTGCCCTTGCCGGCGCGGTATTGGCGGATTTGGTAAACGTAGGCCAGTACCTGTGCAACGGCCAGGTACAAGCCGGCCGGGATTTCTTGGTCGAGGTCGGTGGAATAAAAAATCGAGCGCGCCAACGCCGGCGATTCCAGCAACAGAATGTCGTTGGCCACGGCGATTTCGCGGATTTTCAACGCGGTGAAGTCACTGCCCTTGGCCAGCAGCATCGGCGCGCCGCCCTTCTCCGGGTCGTACTTGAGGGCCACGGCGTAGTGGGTCGGGTTGGTGATGATCACATCGGCGTCGGGCACCGCGGCCATCATCTTGCGCTGGGACATTTCCCGCTGCAGTTGGCGGATGCGTTGCTTGACCTCGGGGCGGCCTTCCTGGTCCTTGTGCTCGTCGCGCACTTCCTGCTTGGTCATCAGCAGTTTCTTGTGGCTTTCCCACAGTTGGATCGGCGCATCCACGGCGGCGATCAGGATCAGCCCGAGGGCCATCCACAGTGCGCTCCAGCCCACCACCTGCACGCTGTGGATGATCGCCGATTCCAGCGGTTCATGGGCAATGCGCAGCAAGTCGTCGATGTCGGATGACAACACCGCCAACGCCACGAACAGAATCAGGAAAAACTTGGCCAAGGCCTTGAGCAATTCAATCAGGGCCTTGGCAGAGAACATGCGCTTGAGCCCCGCCCCCGGGTTCATGCGGCTGAACTTGGGCGCCATGCTGCCCGCGGCAAACAACCAGCCGCCGAGGGCGACCGGGCCGATCAGCGCGGCCAGCAGCAAAGTGATCAAGATCGGTTGCACCGCCAACAGGGCGATTTTGCCTGAGTGCAGCAGGTACTGGGCCATGGCGTCGGGGTTGAGCAGCACTTCGCGGGGCAAGCTGAAGTTGTGCTTCATCATCTCCAGCAGGTCCAGCGCCAGGCCTCCCCCGTAGATCAACAAGGCCCCGGCACCGGCGATCATGGTGGCGAAAGTGTTGAGCTCTTTGGAGCGTGCGATCTCGCCCTTTTCCCGGGAGTCCTTTTTACGTTTCTCCGTGGGGTCTTCTGTTTTGTCCTGACCACTCTCGCTCTCGGCCATGGCTCAGCGCGCCCGCGCCAGATCACGTAAGAACTGCAAGGCGTCGGTGGCCAGCGGTTGATACTGATTGAGAATGTCAGCCAGGCCGACCCAGAAAATCCCCATACCCAACACCAGGGTCAGCGGGAAACCAATCGAGAAGATGTTCAGTTGCGGCGCCGCGCGGGTCATCACGCCGAACGCGATATTGACCACCAGCAGCGCCGTGATCGCCGGCAACACCAGCAACAGCGCCGCGCCCAGCACCCAACCGAGGCGCCCCACCAGTTCCCAGAAGTGGTTGACCACCAAGCCTGCGCCCACCGGCAAGGTGGTGAAACTCTCGGTCAGCACCTCGAACGCCACCAGGTGACCGTTCATGGCCAGGAATAGCAAGGTCACCAGCATGGTCAGAAACTGCCCGATCACCGCCGCCGACACGCCGTTGGTGGGGTCCACCATTGAAGCGAAGCCCATACCCATCTGGATCGAGATGATTTGCCCGGCCACCACAAAGGCCTGGAAAAACAGGGTCAGGGAAAACCCCAGCATGGCACCGATCAGAATCTGTTCGGCAATCAGCAACAAGGCGCTAAGGTCCAGTGCGTTCACCGGCGGCATCGGCGGCAGGCCCGGCACGATCACCACGGTGATCGCCACAGCGAAATACAGGCGCACACGACGCGGTACCAACGTGGTGCCGAACACCGGCATGGCCATCAACATCGCCGTGACGCGAAACAGCGGCAGGATGAACGAGGCCACCCAGGTACTGATCTGGGTGTCGGTCAAGGCCAGCAAGGATTGCATCGGCTCAGCCGATCAACTGCGGAATACTGCCGTACAACTGCAGGATGTATTCCATGAAGGTTTGCACCAGCCACGGGCCGGCGACGATCAGGGTCACCAGCATCACCAGCAGGCGCGGCAGAAAGCTCAGGGTTTGTTCGTTGATCTGGGTGGCCGCCTGGAACATCGCCACCAGCAGGCCCACCAACAGACTGGGCACCACCAGCACGGCGACCATCAGGGTGGTCAGCCACAGCGCTTCACGGAACAGGTCAACGGCGACTTCTGGCGTCATAGCGCTATACCCCTCCGAAACTGCCGGCCAGGGTGCCGATAATCAGCGCCCAGCCGTCCACCAGCACAAACAGCATGATCTTGAACGGCAGCGAGATGATCAACGGTGACAGCATCATCATACCCATGGCCATCAACACGCTCGCCACCACCAGGTCGATGATCAGGAACGGGATGAAGATCATGAAGCCAATCTGGAACGCGGTCTTCAGTTCGGAGGTGACGAACGCCGGTACCAGGATGGTCAGCGGTGCCTGATCCGGGGTAGCGATGTCGGTGCGCTTGGACAGGCGCATGAACAGCTCAAGGTCGCTGGAGCGGGTTTGCGACAGCATGAAGTCCTTGATCGGGCCCTGAGCCTTGTCGATGGCATCCTGGGCTGTGAGCTTTTCCGCCAGATAAGGTTGCAGGGCTTGCTGGTTCACCTTGTCGAACACCGGCGCCATGATGAACAGCGTCAAAAACAGCGCCATGCCGGTGAGGATCTGGTTCGATGGCGTCTGCTGCAGGCCCAGGGCCTGGCGCAGGATCGAGAAGACGATGATGATCCGCGTAAAGCTGGTCATCAGCATGACGAACGCCGGGATAAAACTCAGCGCCGTCATGATCAGCAGGATCTGCAGGCTGACCGAATATTCCTGCGCGCCCGCCGCGTTGGTGCCCAGGGTGATCGCCGGGATCGACAACGGGTCGGCGCCCAGGGCCATCGGTGCGGCCAGCAACAGCATGAGCGTCAACAAAACGCGCATTACTTCTTATCCTTCTGATCCTTGCCCAGCAACTCCATCAGGCGCTGGGCGAATTCTGGCGTGGCGGCTTCGGTCTTGACCGCGTCCACCGGGGTCTTGAGTACATGCAGCGGGGTGATGCGGCCGGGGGTGATGCCGAGCAGGATCTGCTCCTCGCCCACCTGCACCAGCACCAGCCGATCACGCGGGCCGAGGGCGCGCGAGCCCACCAGCTCGATCACTTGGCCGTTGCCCGGGCCGATGCGCTGCACGCGGCGCATCAACCAGGCCAGCACGAAGATCAGGCCAATCACCAGCAACAGGCCCAGCACCAGTTGCGTCAACTGCCCACTGACACTGCCGACCGCTGGCGCCGCAGCCACCTGCGCCACCGGCTCCGCCGCCAGGGCGCTCAATGGCAGCGCCAGCAACAGTCCCGCCATCGAGTACTTCATCTCAGCGCAACTTCTTGATGCGTTCACTCGGGCTGATCACGTCGGTCAGGCGGATGCCGAACTTCTCGTTGACCACCACCACCTCGCCATGGGCAATCAGGGTGCCGTTGACCAGCACGTCCAACGGCTCGCCGGCCAGGCGGTCCAGCTCGATCACCGAGCCCTGGTTGAGCTGCAACAGGTTGCGGATGTTGATTTCGGTGCTGCCCACTTCCATGGAAATCGACACCGGGATGTCGAGGATCACATCCAGGTTCGGGCCATCGAGGCTCACCGGGTCGTTGTTCTTCGGCACGCTGCCGAATTCTTCCATGGCCAGGCGGTTGCCGGCCGGCGCGGTGGCGGCGTCGGCGGCCAGCAGCGCGTCGATGTCGTCCTGGCCAACATCGCCGGTTTCTTCCAGGGCCGCAGCCCACTCGTCAGCCAGGGCCTGGTCTTCGGCGGAAGTGTTTTCGTGTTCGGTAGCCATTACATGTCCTCGGCGCAGCAAACAATCATGAATTGGGGTTGAATCAGCGGCGGTTGATCGGCTCAACCACTTGCAGCGCCAGGTTGCCCTTGTGGGAACCGAGCTTGACCTTGAATGACGGCACGCCGTTGGCGCGCATGATCAACTCTTCCGGCAAGTCGACGGGGATGATGTCCCCAGGCGCCATGTGCAAAATATCGCGCAGGCGCAACTGACGGCGGGCCACGGTGGCGCTCAACGGCACGTCGACGTCCAGCAGGTCTTCGCGCAGGGCCTTGACCCAGCGTTCGTCCTGGTCGTCGAGGTCGGACTGGAAGCCGGCGTCGAGCATTTCGCGCACCGGCTCGATCATCGAGTACGGCATGGTCACGTGCAGGTCGCCGCCACCGCCATCGAGTTCGATGTGGAAGGTCGACACCACAATGGCCTCGCTCGGCCCGACGATGTTGGCCATGGCCGGGTTCACTTCCGAGTTGATGTACTCGAAGTTGACTTCCATGATCGCCTGCCAGGCTTCCTTCAAGTCGATGAAGGCCTGCTCCAGCACCATGCGTACCACGCGCAGTTCGGTGGGGGTGAATTCACGCCCTTCGATCTTGGCGTGACGGCCGTCGCCGCCGAAGAAGTTGTCCACCAGCTTGAACACCAGCTTGGCGTCGAGGATGAACAGCGCAGTGCCGCGCAACGGCTTGATCTTGACCAGGTTGAGGCTGGTGGGCACGTACAGCGAGTGTACGTATTCACCGAACTTCATCACCTGCACACCGCCCACGGCCACGTCCGCCGAGCGGCGCAGCATGTTGAACATGCTGATGCGGGTGTAGCGGGCAAAGCGTTCGTTGATCATCTCCAGGGTCGGCATGCGTCCCCGCACGATGCGATCCTGGCTGGTCAGGTCATAACTTTTGACGCTGCCGGGTTCGGCAGCCATTTCGGTCTGTACCAGACCATCGTCCACGCCATGCAACAGCGCATCGATTTCATCCTGGGACAGCAGGTCTTGCACGGCCATGTCGTGATCCTACTGCAATACGAAGTTAGTGAAGAGCGCCTGCTCGACCACAACTTTGCCGAGTTCTTTCTGGGCCACTTCCTGCACGCTGGCAGTGACCTTCTGGCGCAGCATTTCCTGGCCGACTGGCGTGGCCAGGCTGTCGAAGCTCTGCCCGGAGAACAGCATCACCAGGTTGTTGCGGATCACCGGCATATGCACCTTGAGGGCATCGAGGTCCGCCTGGTTGCGCGCCAGCAAGGTGATGCTCACCTGCAGGTAGCGTTGACGACCATTCTGGTTGTAGTTGGCGACAAAGGCCGGAAGCATCTGCTCGAAGATTGCCGGTTGCTTGACGTTCGTGGCAGTTTCGGCGGTGGGCGCCGGTTTACTCGCACTGCTGTGCATGATGTACCAGGTGCCGCCCACCGAGGCACCGATCGCCAGGAGCAGGCCCAGCACAATCAACAGGATCAGCTTGAGCTTGCCTTTGCCTGCGGGGGGAGTTGCTGCGTCGTCGCTCTTCGCCATGCCAATAATCCGTCACTATTCGGGGATTCGTAGATCTATGGCAAGGCAAGAGCAAGTGTTATGCCAGAGTTGTCTGGCAGGCGCAGGAAGATGATCGTTCCCACGCTCTGCGTGGGAATGCATCCTGTGACGCTACGCGTCACCGTGCGCAACGGTCGAAAACATCGCCGACTTCGGGACGCGGAGCGTCCGGGGTGGCATTCCCACGCAGAGCGTAGGAACGATCAGCCAGCTCCCACACTGACCGGGTTTGAGCAGGAAGTCAGGCGTAGTAGTCGACGGCGCTGGAGCCGATCACGCTCTGGCTCACGGGCGCTGCCACTTCGGCCACGTCCACAGGGCCACCGGCGTCGCCGCTGTCAGCACGCCTGCCGCTGCCACTGACGCCTCGCGCCTGGCTCTGCTGTTGCTGCTGGTCCTGGCCCCGCGACTGGTCGGACACGTTCACATCCACCTGCCCCATGCCCTGCTGGGCAAACATCTCGCGCAAACGGCCGGACTGGCTTTCCAGGGCTTCACGCACCACCGCATGGCCGCTCATGAAGTTGACTTGGGCTTGCTGGTCCGCCGTCATATTGACCTTGATATCCAGGCGCCCCAGTTCAGCGGGCTGCAACTGGATCTCGGCCGACTTGAGGTTGGCGCTGGACAGGTACATCACGCGGTTGACCACCTCTTCGGTCCAGCCGCTCTGATGCATGGCAAGCGGCGCGTTGGCAACCGGCGGCAAGGCGTTGGCGGTTTTGGGCGTGGCGGCCTGGGTCAGCGCGGCGAGGCGGTTGGCGAAGTCGTCCACGCGGGTGTCGCTGCTGGCGTTCTTGAGGTCCTTGAGGCCGTCATCGATCAGCGCGCCGAAGGCCTTGTCGCCCCCCTGGTCGGTGCTGTCCTTGGTGGCTTGCTGGTCGACCATGTTGGCCAGGCCGGCGGCAAAGCTCTGCGCGGCGGTCGGCTGGTCCTGGGGGGCGGGCGCGGCTTTCTGCGGCGCCTGGCTGCTGGCCGAGACGTGACCGCCCTGCTCCATCGCCAGGCGCACGGCCGGCATCGAATCCAGCGGGTCGGCCTCAGGGTCGAAGGCCGGCTGCTTGGGCTCCTCGGTCACGGCAATGAGCGGCTGGGCCTGGTCATCTTCGGCCGTAACGGCAGGCGCTTGTACGGACACAGGGGCCGCCACGGGCGTCACGGCGGCGACCAGCGCCGGGTCGGCCACCGGTTGCTGCGCCAGGGACGGGTCGGCAGGTAGCTCGCCTTCACTGTCAGCGTGGTCGTCGCTCTTGGCCGGCTTGGCAGGCAAGGGATTGCCGCTATCGGCAACCGCTGGCGCGCTGGCGGCAGGTTTATCGTCGCCGGCGGCCGGTTTGGCGCTGGGATCAGAAGCCTTGTCGCGCACGGGTTTGGCTGGCGCGTCGTCGCTCTTGGCCTGCGGCTTGGCAGCTTGCTTGGCAAACACTTGAGCGAAGCCAGCGCCCTTGTCCCGCGGGGCCGCAGGCGCTACCGCAGGCGTGGCGGCCGGCGCTTGAGGCTTGGCCGCAGTGGCAGCCTGAAGAAGCGAATTGGGGACGACTGGCATAAGTTAGGGTCTCCACTGCATGGGGTCGGGGATGCAGTCTATGGAGGTAGAGCAAGAGTCGGGCCAAGTCAGGCCGATAAAATATCAAACCCCAGAAAACCGCTCCCGCTCATGCTCATAAAGCGGCCGAACCAGCGCAAACTCACGATCAATCTGATCCACCAACGCCCCCAAGTCGGAAGCAGACTTGAAGGACTCGGTCTCCAACCGCTCACACAACGTTGCCAAGCGCAGCGCCCCCAAGTTGCCACTGCTGCCCTTGAAGCTGTGTGCGATGCGCCCCAACGTCTTGGCGTCGTCCCGCGCCTTGCGCAGCGCTTGCACGCGCTCTTCAGAGTCATGCAGAAAGGTGTCCAGCAGCGTGGGGTATTCGCTTTCCATGACTTCCTGCAAACCCGACAACACCTCGGGGTCCATATGAATCTCAGCCACTTGCTCGCTCCTTGATCAAGAATCGGCGGATTATGCCAGAGCCGCCCAACAAAACTCCACGCAGACAGTGCGCCCGCCATCGGACCAGCCTACAGCGCTGCTCAGTTGACGCACCAGGCTCAGGCCCCGACCAGACAGACGGTCGATGTCCACGGGGCGCGCCAGCTCTTGCTCCACATCAAAACCCTGCCCGCTGTCTTCGAGGCGTAAGGTCAGTTTGCCGCCCTTGTCGGTGGGTACCACCTGCACATGCACGCGCACGTAACCGCTGTCCAACTGCGCCAGGCGCTCATGGCGCTGGCGATAATACTGCGCAAACCCCTGGGCATCGCGCTTGAGCCGTGAGTCCAGGCCCAGCACGCCATGCTCCAGCGCGTTGGAATACAACTCGGCCATCACACTGTAAAGCGCCCCGCTCTGCGCGCGCAGGCCATGGATCTCCAACAGCAGTTGCAGCAGGTACGGCAACGGGTTGTAGGTCCTGAGCGTCTGGGCGCGGAATTCGAAACTCACCGACCAATCCAGCGGGCACGACCGGCCGCTGTCGGCATACATCGGTTCGGACGCCCGCAAGGGTTGGCCCGCCTGCAACGTGATCTCGACCATGCTGACGTCATCGCGCGCCTGGCCGCGAAAGGCCGCCAGGGCCTGCTCGATGTCCTCGAACAGGCGGTCGGGCTCGCGGTTGGCGGCGAACACCTGCTGCAAGCGCTCGGCGCCGAACAGTTGATCGTTGGCGTCAGCGGTGTCGAGCACGCCGTCGGAAAGCAAAAACACCCGCTCGCCCAACGCCATGGGCCAGACCTCGGTGCTGTCATCGAACGCCTCTGCCGACAACACCCCCAGGGGCAGGTGCCGCGACATCAATGGCGTGCGCCTGCCCGTGGCGACTTCATGCACATAGCCTTCGGGCATGCCGCCGTTCCACACCTCCACCGCCCGCCGCTGGGCGCTCAGGCACAGCAAGGTGGCGCAGCAGAACATGTCCACCGGCAGGATGCGCTTGAGCTTGGCGTTCATTTCCCGCAGGGTCTGCGTGAGGCCGTAGCCCTTGGCGGTCATGCCGTAGAACACTTCGGCCAGGGGCATGGCGCCGATGGCGGCCGGCAAGCCATGGCCGGTGAAATCACCCAGCATCACATGCATGTCACCCGATGGCGTGTAAGCCGCCAGCAACAAGTCGCCGTTGAACAACGCATAAGGCGATTGCAGATAGCGGATATTCGGCGCGGCGTTGATGCAACCGGAATGGGCGACCTTGTCGAACACCGCCTTGGCCGCCCGCTGCTCATGCATCAGGTGTTCGTGGTGCCTGGCGATCAGGTCACGCTGTTGCAAAACCGTGGCCTGCAGGCGGCGCAGGCGGTCCATGGCGTTGATCTTCGCTGCCAGGATCAAGGGGTTATAAGGCTTGGGCAGAAAGTCATCGCCGCCCGCGTCCAGGCACTGGGCCAGAGCTTCGCTTTCGCGCAGCGACGTGAGGAAGATGATCGGCACCAGCGCCTCCCCCGCCAGTTGCTTGATCTGCCGTGCGGCTTCGAAGCCGTCCATCACCGGCATCAGCGCGTCCATCAACACCAGTTGCGGGCGCTCACGGGCAAACACCTCAATCGCTTCTGCGCCGTTGCTGACAGTCAGCACCTGGTGGCCCTGACGGCGGATGATGCTCGCCAGCAACAGGCGGTCGGCGGCGCTGTCTTCGGCGATCAGGATGGTCAGCGCCTCCAGGACAGGGGCCAGGGCGCTCAATTGATATCGAACAGTTTGTCGAAGTTGGAGATGGCGAGGATCTTGCGCACGTCGGAGTTGCTGTTCGTCACGCGAACTTCGGCGTCATCACCTCCAGCATGATCCCGTAGCAACAGCAGCATGCCAAGGGCTGAACTGTCCATGTAGGTGGCATCCTTGAGGTCGACGATATAGGTCTCGGGCACCTTGTAGAAACGCTCGTAGGCTTCCCGAAACGCCTGGTGGCTGCCGAAATCGAACCGACCCTTGATTGCGATCGTCAACTTCTTCCCGTCCAGGGATACTTCTGACTCGACTGTCATGTGACTGCTTCCTTGTCGTTGCACTAGACACAAGGTGTAGCAGCTGAACCGCATCTGAGCAACACAGTGAATCAACTGTGGGAGCTGGCTTGCCTGCGATGGCGGCGTGTCAGCCACTGAATCTTTAACTGAACCACCGCGTTCGCAGGCAAGCCAGCTCCCACACTGGATTTGTGGTGCCGGTTAGAACTGTTCTGGGCGGGGAAGGCGTTGGGACAATTCATCGAGCAGCTTTTGCTCGCGCTTGTCTTCGATGGCTCGCGCTTCGTCGATGTAGCGCTGCACCAGTTTGCGCAGCCCCTCGACCCGGGCAAACGCCTGTTGCCAGGCCTCGCGCGCTTTGTCGAGGTTGGCCTCGTGCCAGGCCAGGCTCTGGCGTTGCTGACCAACGGCGGTTTCAAGCTGATTGAGAAAGCCCTGGTACCCCATCAGCCACTGGCCGGATACACCCTGGCTACCGCGCTCGATCCACTGTTGCTGGTACTCGCCCCGAAAGCGCTCCAGGTCGCCGAGCTTGCTTTGGGCCAGGCGCACCTGGCCCTGGAAGTAGCCCAGGCGCTGCACGGCGGCTTTCTCGGCCTTTTCGGCCATGTCCACCACCGGAGCCAGGCGGGCGGCGCGGCTGTTGGCCATGGCTTAGCCGCCCGGCGCCGGGGCGAAGATGGACTGCAAGTGCGACTGGCTCTCGCCCATGGTGATCTTGTCGTTGAGACCCTGGCGCAGGTAGGTCACCAGTTGCGGCTGCAAGGCGATGGCCAGGTCGGTGTCGCGGTCACCACCGGCCACATAGGCGCCGACGCTGATCAGGTCGCGACTTTGCTGGTAACGCGACCACAACTGTTTGAACTGCTGGGCACGGGCCATATGCTCCGGCGTGACCACCGCCGGCATCACCCGGCTGATGGACGCTTCGATGTCGATGGCCGGATAGTGCCCTTCTTCGGCCAGGCGGCGCGACAGCACGATGTGGCCGTCGAGCACACCTCGCGCCGAGTCGGCAATCGGGTCCTGTTGGTCGTCGCCTTCGGACAACACGGTGTAGAACGCGGTGATCGAGCCACCGCCGGCTTCGGCATTACCGGCACGCTCCACCAGCTTGGGCAGCTTGGCGAACACCGATGGCGGGTAACCCTTGGTCGCGGGCGGTTCACCGATGGCCAGGGCGATTTCGCGCTGGGCCTGGGCGAAACGCGTGAGCGAGTCCATCAGCAACAGGACGTTCTTGCCCTTGTCGCGAAAATATTCGGCGATGCGCGTGCAGTACATCGCCGCACGCAGGCGCATCAGCGGTGCATCGTCTGCCGGAGAAGCGACGACAACGGAACGCTTGAGCCCTTCTTCACCGAGGCTGTGCTCGATGAACTCCTTCACTTCGCGGCCCCGCTCGCCGATCAGCCCCACCACGATGATGTCGGCCTCGGTAAAGCGCGTCATCATGCCCAGCAACACCGACTTACCCACGCCAGTACCGGCGAACAGGCCCAGGCGCTGGCCGCGACCGACCGTCAATAAACCGTTGATGCTGCGAATACCCACGTCCAGTGGCACGCTGATGGGGTTGCGCTTGAGCGGGTTGATGGTGGGGCCGTCCATCGGCACCCAGTCTTCGGCCTTCATGCCGCCCTTGCCGTCCAGCGCACGGCCGGCCCCGTCGAGTACGCGGCCCAGCATGCTCATGCCCATGGGCAGGCGGCCAGTGTCGGCCAGCGGCACCACGCGGGCGCCGGGGGCAATGCCGGCGAGGCTGCCGACCGGCATCAGAAAAATCTTGCTGCCCGAAAAGCCCATCACCTCGGCTTCGACCTGCACCGGGTGGTAGCTGTCGTCGTTGATCACCAGGCAGCGGCTGCCCATGGCGGCGCGCAGGCCCTCGGCTTCGAGGGTCAGGCCGACCATGCGCAACAGGCGCCCTTCGAGGATCGGCTGGCCGGGCAACTCGGTGGCCTCGGCGTAGCTGCCCAGGCGCTTGGCGAAGCTGGTGCGATCAAGGCGCATCGGTGGCGTCCAGGTCAACGCTCAGGTCCGGCTCCGCGGGGTGCAGGGCTTGTTCATGCAGTTGATCGAACAACTTGGCCATGATCTGGCTGATGCGGGTTTCCACCGTTGCATCGATGCGGCTGTGCTCGGTTTCGACACGGCAACCACCGGGCTGCAACGAAGCGTCTTCGACGATGCGCCAGGTTTCTTCATGGCGCTCGCGCAGGGCTTTGACCTGTTCGAAATCCTGGGGGTTGATGTACAGCCGCACATTGCCGACGCCCAGGGGCAGCAGCTTGAGGGCTTCGCGCATCACGCCTTCGATCTGGCTGGAATCGAGCACCAGTTCGCGCTGGATCACCTGGCGCGCAATGTGCTGCACCAGGCCGACCATGGATTTTTCCAGCTGCGAGTCCTGTTCGGCGATAGGGTCGAACAGGTTGCCCATCAGGCGCTCCAGGCTACCCAACTTGGTGGCCAGCGCCGCTTCGGCCTCCTGGCGAACCTTGAGGGTGGTGCTGCGAAAACCGTCTTTTTCCCCCGCCGCGAAGCCTTCGTTGTAGGCCTCCTGACGAATGGTTTCCAGCTCTTCGAGGGTCAGTGGCTGGACTTCATCCAGTGGCACTTCTTCCATCTCTGCCGGAGGTTCTTCAACCGGTTCAGGCTCAGGCTCCGGCACATGGGGGTCGAAACTGGGCAGCGACCAGATGTCGAAACCACCGACATCCCGCGCGCGAATCAGATCGCTGGGCGCCTCATCTTTATTCGACATGCAAGGCGCCTTAGATCATTTCTTCGCCGCCCTTCCCGCCGAGAACGATTTCTCCGGCTTCGGCCATACGGCGGGCAATGGTGAGGATTTCCTTCTGGGCGGTTTCCACGTCGCTGACGCGCACCGGGCCCTTGGCTTCCAGGTCGTCGCGCAACAGCTCCGAGGCGCGCTTGGACATGTTCTTGAAGATCTTTTCTTTGACGTTTTCGTCCGAGCCCTTGAGCGCCAGCACCAGCACGTCCGAGGAAACTTCGCGCAGCAGCGCCTGGATGCCACGGTCGTCGACATCGGCCAGGTTGTTGAACACGAACATCAGGTCTTCGATCTGGCCGGACAGGGTGTCGTCGATCTCGCGGATCGAGTCCATCAACTGGCCTTCGACCGAGCTGTCGAGGAAGTTCATGATGTCGGCTGCGCGCTTGATGCCACCCAGGGTGGTGCGCGAGGCGTTGGAATTGCCGGAGAACTGCTTCTCCAGAATGGTGTTGAGTTCTTTGAGCGCCGCCGGCTGCACGGTGTTCAACGATGACACACGCAGGATGATGTCCAGGCGCACTTTATGGTCGAAGTGGCCGAGCACTTCACCGGCCTGGTCCGGGTCCAGATAGGCCACCACGATCGCCTGGATCTGCGGGTGCTCATAGCGGATCACGTCGGCCACTGCCCGCGGTTCCATCCACTTGAGGCTGTCGAGGCCGCTGGTGTTGCCACCCAGCAGGATGCGGTCGATCAGGCCGTTGGCCTTGTCTTCGCCCAGGGCCGAGGTGAGCATCTTGCGAATGTAGCTGTCGGAGCCGACGCCCAGGCTGGTCTGGTCGCCGACGATCTCGACGAACTCGCTCATCACCTGCTCGACTTGCTCGCGGTGCACATTGCGCATCTGCGCCATGGCCACGCCGACACGCTGGACCTCTTTGGGGCCCATGTGGCGCAGCACTTGGGCAGCGTCGGTTTCACCCAGGGACAGCAGCAACACAGCGGCTTTGTCGACCCGGGACAGCTTGGCCACAGCGGCTCGATCATTCATCAGCGTTAATCCACTCTTTCACGACCTGAGCCACACGGCCCGGGTCTTCTGCCACCAGACTCTTGATTGCGTTCAACTGAGCGTCATAGCCTTCGCTCGGGCTTGGCAACAGGATGCTTTGCGGGCCGCCAAGGCTGACGCGGTCGTTGGCCAGTTCGCCGTCCAGGCCGCCCATGCCACCCAACTCGACGTCGCCACCGGCCAGTGCCAGTTGCTTCTTGCCGCCACCGGTGATGTTGTTGAGCACCGGGCGCAGTACACCAAACACCAGCACCAGGATGAACAACACGCCCAGCACTTGCTTGACGATGTCCCAGAACCACGGCTGGGTGTAGAACGCAGGGTCAGCGATCACTTCACCGCGCTCGGCGGAGAACGGCATGTTGATCACGCTGACGCTGTCGCCACGGCTGGCGTCGAAGCCAACGGCGTCCTGCACCAGGCGGGTGAAACGGGCCAGTTCGTCAGCCGTCCACGGCGCACGGGTCACCGCGCCGTCTGCCGGGTTGACCTTGACCTGGTCATCGACCACCACCGACACCGACAGACGATTGATCTTGCCCTGTTGCTGCTTGGTGTGGCTGATGGAACGGTCCAGTTCGAAGTTCTTGGTGGACTGGTTACGCTTGTCCGCAGGGTATGGCGCAAGCATCGGCTGGCCGGTGGCCGGGTCCATGATCTGCTGGCCGTTGGCGTCCAGCAATGGCTGGCCAGGCTGGATCGCGCCCGCCGTGGCAGCAGCGCCACCGGTGGTCTGCGGTGCCGAGGCCGGCGCGGGTGGCTGGTTGCTCAGGGCGCCCGGCACACCTTGGGGGCCATTGCTGGCGGTGCGTTGTTCGCTGGTGGACTGCTCGCTGCGCAACGCTGGCTGGTCCGGGTTGAACTGCTCGGAGGTGGACTCGACGGCGCTGAAATCCACATCGGCGGAGACTTCAGCCTTGTAGCGGTCGTTGCCCAGTACCGGTTGCAGGATGTTGTGCACGCGCTGGGTGAGCATGCTTTCCATGCGGCGACTGTAGTCGAACTGCTTGCCGGCCTGGGTCAGCGCGGAGTTTTCGGCCATGTCGGACAGCAGGTTGCCCTTCTGGTCCACCACGGTGATTTGCGACTTGCTCAATTCGGGAACGCTGGTTGCCACCAGGTTGACGATCGCCAGTACCTGGCCAGGCTCCAGGGAGCGGCCAGCAAACAGCTCGACCAAGACCGAGGCGCTGGGCTTGCGTTCGTCACGCACGAACACCGAGCTTTTCGGAATCGCCAGGTGCACACGGGCGGCCTTGACGTTATTGAGGCTGGAAATGGTGCGCGCCAGTTCGCCTTCCAGGCCACGGCGATAACGGGTGGCTTCCATGAACTGGCTGGTGCCCAGGCCCTGGTCTTTGTCGAGGATCTCGAAGCCGATGTTGCTGTCGGACGGCGCCACACCAGCGGCGGCCAATTTCATGCGTGCGCGGGCGACGTCGTCAGCCTTGACCAGCAAGGCACCTGAGTTGGGCTCCACGGTGTAGGCGATGTCGGCGGCGGCGAGGGTTTCCATGATCTGCTTGGAATCCATGCCCGACAGGCTGCCGTACAGGGGGCGGTAATCGGGTTGCTGCGACCACAGCACCACGGCAAAACCAATCGCCACGCTGGCTGCCAGGCCCACCATCAGGCCCACCTGACGCAGCATGGTCATTTCCGAGAGGTTTTCCAGGAACGACAGGCCAAACAACGGCGGTTTGCCGTCGGCCTTGGCGGGGAGGTTGTCGGAGACTGCTTCAGCCATGACTTAAATCTCGTCCTTAAACCGGCATCTGCATGATGTCTTGATACGCCTGAACCAGCTTGTTACGCACTTGGGTCAAGGCCTGGAAGGACACACTGGCCTTTTGCGAGGCGACCATCACATCGGTGAGGTCCACGCCGCTTTTACCGATCTCGAAAGCCGTCGCCAACTGGCTGGACGCCTGCTGGGTATCACTGACTTTATTGATTGCCTGACCGAGCATGTCGGCAAAATTGCTTTGGCCCAATTCCGGCGCTGGCGCGACGGATTTCGGTTGAGCCATGGCGTCCATTTGCATGGCGCGCATATCCAACATCAACCGATTGAACTCAATACCCTGGCTCATGACCTTCTCTCTCCGACGACCCGCAATTTTTTGACACTACGCAGCGGTTACTAGGGGTGGTAGCAACAAGGGTGCCAGCTCTGTGACAACTCGTAAGAAAAGGCGACAAAGCTTGTCAAACTTGTTACCGGTCATGTGGCGAAAAGATACGCCTCCACATCCATACCGGCGTCGCGCATCTGCGCCAGCTTGTAGCGCAAGGTGCGCGGGCTGATGCCCAGGCGCTCGGCCGCTTCTTTGCGACGGCCGCGCTCGGCGCGCAGGGTGTCGATGATCATCTGAAATTCACGGCGGCGCAGGTCATCACCCAGGGCGCCTGCCGATTCCGCCTCGGCGACCACTGGAGCCGGAGCCAGGCTCGGCAACGGCGCAGCGCCAGTGCCCATGGCCAGGCAGAAATCCTGCGGCTGGATCAAGCCGCCCTGCTGCAAAATCAGCGCACGCTGGATGGCATTATCCAACTCGCGCACGTTGCCCGGCCATGGATAATTGACCAGGCACGCCTGGGCCTCGGGCGACAACCGCGCCTGGGCATGCTTCATTTTTTTGACATGGTTGTTCAGCAGGCGCTCGGCCAAGGGGATGATATCCGCCGGGCGCTCACGCAATGGGCGCCAGGCCAGCGGGAACACCGACAACCGGTAGAACAGGTCCTCACGGAAGCGCCCCGCCGCCACTTCGCCCGCCAGGTCGCGGTTGGTGGTGGCAACCACGCGAATATCCAGCTGGATCGGCTTGCGCGCGCCCACGCGCTCCACCTCACGTTCCTGCAATACGCGCAGCAACTTGGCTTGCAGGCCAAGGGGCATTTCCGAAATTTCGTCGAGCAGGATGGTGCCGCCGTCGGCCTGTTCGAACTTGCCGGCCTGGGCCGCGATGGCGCCGGTGAACGAGCCCTTTTCATGACCAAACAAGGTCGCTTCGAGCATGTTGTCGGGGATCGCCGCGCAGTTGATCGCAATGAACGGTTGCTGGGCGCGGCTGGACTGCTGGTGGATGTAGCGCGCCAGCACTTCTTTACCGGTACCGGATTCACCGGAAATCAACACAGTGGAATCACTGCGCGCCACCCGCGCGGCCAGTTCCAGCAATTGCGCGCTGGCCGGCTCAAAGGCAATCGGGCCATCGCCCTCGCCCGCCGACGCTACGCCCAGAGCATGTCGGGCCACCAGCTCGATCAGCGCCTTGGGCTCGAACGGTTTGACCAGGTAATCCGCCGCGCCCTGACGCATAGCATCCACCGCCCGCTCCACCGCGCCATGGGCGGTCATCAGCAGCACCGGCAGTTGCGGCTGGCGCACGCGCAGCAGGCCGAGCAACTGGTGGCCGTCCATGCCGGGCATGTTGACGTCGCTGATCACCAGACTGAAGGCCTCCTGTTCGACCGCCTCCAAGGCTTCCTCGGCAGAGCCGACCGCACGGTAGTCATGGCCCGCCAGCAGCAGCGTGTCAGCCAATGCTTCACGCAGGGCGCGATCGTCTTCCACCAATAAAACCTTGATAGCCATCATCCTCTTACTCCGCGCTTGCCGCGCTGGAAAACAGCGGCAAGGTCATCAATGCACAGGTGCCACGCCCCAGGCGGGAACGCAGCTGCAATTGTCCCTGATGGGCGCGGGCCACTGCCTTGACCACAGTCAGGCCCAGGCCAGTGCCGTTGGTCTTGGTGGTAAAAAACGGCTCGCCCAGACGTTGCAGCACCTGCGGGGCGATACCGCTGCCGCTGTCGCTGACGCACAGGCGCAGGGTTTGCCCGCGGGTGTACAGGTGCACTTTCAGGCGCGCCCCGGGGCCACTGGCCTGGGTGGCGTTTTCGATCAGGTTGAGCAGCGCGCCCACCAGGGTGTCGCGGTTGCACAGCAATTCGCCCTGATGGCTGTCGCACTGCCAGCGCAGGTTGGCCTCCTGCACATGGATGGCCGCTGCCGCTTGCAGGGACTGCATCAAGCCGGCAGGTGTAACGCGATCGGTCAGCGGCAGTTCGCCACGGGCAAACACCAGCATGTCGCGCACTTGGTGCTCCAACTCATGCAGGCGCTCCTTGAGGCGCCCGGCAAAGCGTTGGTGGGTGGCCGCCGGTAATTGCTCGTCAGTCAAATGGCTGGCGTAGATCAATGCCGCCGACAACGGCGTACGAATCTGATGGGCCAAGGAAGCGACCATTCGCCCCAGGGACGACAGCCGCTCATGGCGCGCCAGTTGATCTTGCAGGTGCCGGGTTTCTGTCAGGTCATTGAGCAGCACAAGCTGGCCCGGCTCGGCGTCCAGGGAACGGGTCGCGATGGACAGCCGACGCCCGTCCTTGAGGGAGACTTCGTGGCCGTCGTCTTCGCGGGGGGCGAAACAGCGGGTGATGACTTCACGCCACAGCTCGCCTTCCAGCGGCAGGCCGAGCAGATCACAGGCTGCCGGGTTGGCTTCGCGCACGCGGCCCTGGTCATCGATGACGATTACGCCACCGGGCAACAGGTCCAGCAGGTTTTGCAGGCGGTTGGCCAGGCGCTCTTTCTCGGCCAGCTCTTGCATGCGCTGGGCGCTGACCACCGCCAGTTCGCCTTTAAGCTCGGAAACCCGGGCCTCAAGCAGGCTGTAGGAGTCGGTCAGCTGGCTCGACATCTGATTGAACTGCGAGAACGCGTGCTCCAGGCCCTGGCGGGTCGGCGGTTCTACAGGCGAAACCAGCCCCTGGATGGCAGGGGCCGAAGATAGTTGGGCGGCGTGGGGCATGATGCTCTCTCGCTTGGCTGACCGTCAGTTAAACGGAACGTTGCGAGGGCTGTAGCAATACCCGTGCCGAAAAAAATCTACCTATAAATCAAATAGTTGAAAAACAGGCGTCAATCATCCGCCTGTTCATCACCTTCTTTGCGGCTCATACCGTACTTGCGCATCTTCTCCACCAGGGTGGTGCGACGGATACGCAGGCGCTCGGCGGCGCGGGCCACGATGCCATGGGCATCGTCCAGGGCCTGCTGGATCAACCCTTGTTCGAGATTGCCGAGGTAGTCCTTAAGGTCCAGGCCTTCGGGCGGCAACATCGCGGTGGCGCCGAAGTCCGGAGTATGGCCGTTGATCGCCACGCGCTCTTCCATATCGCTGCGCAGGCTGTCCATCTGTTCGTCTTCGTCGTCGACGTAGCGGAATTTCTTCGGCAGTTCGACCACGCCGATCACCCCGTACGGGTGCATGATCGCCATGCGCTCCACCAGGTTGGCCAGCTCGCGCACGTTGCCCGGCCAGCCGTGGCGGCACAGGGACATGATTGCCGCAGAGTTGAAGCGAATGGAGCCGCGCTTTTCGTGCTCCATGCGCGAGATCAGTTCGTTCATCAACAGCGGGATGTCTTCCACGCGCTCGCGCAGCGGGGCCATCTCGATAGGGAATACGTTGAGGCGGTAGTACAGGTCTTCGCGGAAGCTGCCGACCTCGATCATGCTTTCGAGGTTCTTGTGGGTGGCGGCAATGATGCGCACGTCCACGCTCTGGGTCTTGTTGCTGCCCACGCGCTCGAAGGTGCGCTCCTGCAATACGCGCAGCAGCTTGACCTGCATCGGCAACGGCATGTCGCCGATTTCGTCGAGGAACAGAGTGCCGCCATTGGCCAGCTCAAAACGCCCGGCACGGCTAGTGATCGCCCCGGTAAAGGCGCCCTTCTCGTGGCCGAACAATTCGCTTTCCAGCAGCTCTGCCGGGATCGCCCCGCAGTTGACCGGCACAAAGGGCCCGTCGCGACGCTTGGAGTGATAGTGCAGGTTGCGCGCGACCACTTCCTTGCCGGTGCCCGACTCGCCGAGGATCAGCACGCTGGCGTCGGTGTCGGCCACTTGCTGCATCATCTGGCGCACGTGCTGGATGGCACGGCTGGTGCCGACGAGGCTGCGAAACAGATTGGGCTCACGGTGACGGCCGCGCTCGCGGGCCTGGTCGTACATCTCGCGATAGACCTGGGCGCGGTGCAGGGAATCGAGCAATTTGCTGTAGCTGGGCGGCATTTCCAGGTTGGACAACACACGGCGGCGCTGGTCTTCCGGCAGGTCCACGGAAGAAATATCGCCCATTAGCAACACCGGAAGGAACTCATCCCAGGTAGACAGTGTCTTTAACAGGCCCAGAACTGCGCCAGGAGCGTTTACCGTCCCGATCAATACGCAAATGACTTCACGGCTCGACGACAACGAGCTGACCGCCTGCTGCCAATCGTGGCTGCCGCAGGGTAAATTTTCTTCACCAAGAAAATTTAAAATCACCGCTAAATCGCGGCGGCGGACGCTATCGTCATCGATCAGCAGAATTTTGGTTTCACGCCACATGCAATAGCAACTTCCCTAGTAAAACTTCCTGCCCCGGAATGAGGGCAATCTAGACGTCTGTAAGATTTCTTACCTTCTAGACGTCTGAAATCTGAAAACAGCACTAGTTAAGTCAAAAATGCTGGCACAGTCAAATATATGACGCGCCGTTCGGATTAACTGCGCCCGTTCAACCGAACAGATGGTAAACCTTTGACGCATTTTTCGCTTGGTTGATCTGCGACATCTCTTCGAAAATCGCCTGGCGTTCGCCGGTCGTCACCTCCAGCAACTGCTGGTACACCACCAACAAACTTTCCAGCTTCTCGCGCAATGCGCCCTCGTCTACCGGTGCCTCACTGAGCACCTCATCAATCACCGCGCGGCAACCCAGGTCCAACTCGCCCACGGCTTCCCAATTGCGCTCAGCCAGCGCGCCGAGAAGGGCTTCGCGGGTTTCGTCGATGCGTTGCAGTGCGTGGCTCATGATGTGTACCTCAAGGCAATCGGCCTTATTGTGGAGCGATGGCATCCCAGCCGGTCTTGACGGTGATCAGCAGGCGGGCGACTTCGTCGATCATCTCGGCGTCGTTGACGCGATTGGCCTCGACCAAGCGATTGCCCATGTAGTTGTACAGGGCATCCAGACGCTGGATCGCGGCCGGATCTTCGGCTTTCTCAGGCTCCAGGCCATCGCGCAGGCCCGAAATGATTTCGATCGCCTTGCCCAGCATCAGGCCCTTTTGCGCGATGTCCCCGCGGCTCAACGCACCCTTGGCCTGGGCCATGCGATCCAGGCCACCTTCCATCAGCATCTGCACCAGGCGGTGCGGGCTGGCTTCGGAGACCTGAGCGTGGGCATTGACCTTCTGGTACTGGCGAAGGGCTCTCATCGGGTTCATGTTGCTACCTCGTTACTGGCGACAATCGAATAGGTTTGCTTAACCAGTTTTTCGACCACGGCGATAAAAACTTTAATCCAGCACCCTGCGCGAGGGCCCCTGGACAGGGCCCTGGCGCGCACCGCTCATCAGTTCGACTTAGGATTGTTCAGCGAGTTGAGGGTGGTCAGGATGCTGGAGCTGCTGGCGTTGATCTGCGCGATCATGGTGTCCATCGCCGTGTACTTGGCGGTCAGGGACTTCTGCAAGGCATCCATGCGCCGCGTCAGGTCGTCGGTCTCTTTGGTCAAGTCGGTCAACTTGTTGTTGAGATCGGTGGCACGTGTCGCCAGGGTGCCGGTAGTGCCGACGTAGCTGTTGGTCGCCTTGTTCATGCGGGTGATCAAGCCCGTGTCGCCGGTGAACAGCTTGGCAATGTCGCCAGCGCCCTTGACCACGGCCTTGTCCCAGGTTTTGTCATCCAGGCTCAGCAGGCCGGTTTTCTGGTCGGTGGTGATGCCCATCTGCGCCAGGCTGGTCATGGTGCCCGCGCCGGAGCCGTTGACCAATTCGGAACGCAGGCTGTTCACCAATTGACGCATCGACGCATCGCCGGTCAACGCACCTGCGGTGGTGGTGGAGGCATCACCGGTTGCAGTGACCTTGGTTTGGGTGTTGATCGCCGTCATCAGCGTGTTGTAGGCGCTGACGAAGGACTGCACCGAGGTTTTCAAGGTGTCGGTGTTGCTGGCCACGGTGATGGTGGTCGGCTTGGTGATGTCTACCGTGTCCAACAGGTCCAGGGTCACGCCGCTGATCGCCGAGGTGATCTTGTTGCTGTTCGATGACATTTCAATGCCATCAATGGAGTACTTGGCGTTGGTCGGCGCCTTGCCTTTGTCGTAGCCGACAGCCAGCTGCGAATCACCGCTGAGGGTGATGTCGGTGCCCTCGCCCATGGTGGTCGAAGTCAATACCAGACGCGCGCCATTAGAGTCACTCAGTACGTTGGCACTGATGCCTTGGGACGAGAGCTGGGTATTGATCGACTCGCGCACCTGTTGCAAGGTCGCGCCGCCTGGGATCACCACGTCGTAGCTTTTGCCCGACTGGTTGATGGTCAGCGTCTGGTCTTCGTCCGTGCTGTTGGCCTTGCCCGACGCGCCGTCCGCATTCACCGCCGTGGTGACTTTCGAGGCGGTCGCAAGGTTGGCGATCTTCAACAGGTATTTGCCGCTGGACGCACCGTCGGTCAGGGTGACCTTGGCGTTTTTCTCTTCCGAAGAAGTCGCCGCCAGCCCGTTGAAGGCCGAGGCATTGTTCAACTTGGTGATCGCCGCCTGGTAGGCTTCCAACGCCGTCTTGACCGAGCCCACGGCAGACAACTGCACGGTGGCCTTCTTCTGCTCGTTGGTGATCTGAGCCTGCTTGGGCGCCTGCTCGGCACCTACCAGCGCCTTGACGATTGCTTGGGTGTCGTAGCCCGAACCAGGCCCGGAAATCGTTGAACTAGCCATTTGTCATTCTCCTTGTCCTGCGGCGGCCGTTTTTTGGCGCTTGAACGCTTAGACCGCAATCAGAAACATGTTTCGTGCCAACTCAAGCCTTGCTATCAAACAACAGGCTGCCGGCATCGCTCAGGTTCTGCGCCAATTTCAGCGCGGTCTCCGATGGAATCTGTCGAATCACTTCACCACTGTCAGTGGCGATCACCTTGACCACTACCTTGCCGGTAGAGTCATCGATGGAAAAATCCAGGTTGCGCTGTGAAGCCTGCACAAACTCACGCATATCGGTAACAGCCTTTTCCAGCGCCACGCGCTGCGGCTCTTCACTTTTGATCGGCTCATTGCTGGCCACAGGCTTGGCCTGGGTCACCACTGCGCCAAGGTTGGCCGGGGCCGTGGCTGCGGGGTAAGACGAGGTCAGCTTGATGCTCATGTCCATGTCACCACCTCCAAACTGAAAAAACGGAAGGGCACGTTGTTAAACGCACCCTCCCGTTATTTAACCGCTAGCGCTATTACTGAAGCAGCTTCAGAACAGACGATGGCAGTTGGTTGGCCTGGGACAGGATCGCAGTGGAAGCCTGTTGCAGGGTTTGTTGCTTGGTCAGCTCAGCGGCTTCAGAAGCGAAGTCAGCGTCTTCTACGCGGCCTTTGGCAGCGGAGGAGTTCTGCGAAATGCTCTGCAGGTTGGCCACGGTGCTGGCGAAGCGGTTTTGTACGGCACCCAGCTGCGAACGCTGGCTGTCGATCTGCTGCATGGCGTCGTCCAGAGCCTGGATGGCCTGCTGCGAAGAAGCGGCAGTCAGGATGTTCAGGTCGGAAACGCTGGTTTCCATGGTGACGGCGGTTTTGGTGCCGGCAGCAGCAACAGTGGTCAGACCCAATGCAGCCAAGCCAGTACCGGCGCTGCCGTCCTTGATGGTGATATCTTTGTCGGCGAACAGGTTCAGGGTACCGTCAGCGTTTTTGCTGGCTTGAACACCGGTGCTGGCGCTGTTGATCGAAGCAACGATCGCGTCAGAGGTGTCGCCCTTCTTGAACTTGACTTCAACGCCGTTCACGTCGATCGAAGTGTCAGCAGTCAATTTGGCTTGAGTAGTACCAGCAGACAGGCCCAGTTGGGACAGGGAACCGGCGGAAGTGTTGGCCAGCTTGATGTCGGCACCGTTACCCGAAGTCACCTTGAAGCGACCGTCTGTACCGAAAGTCGCGGATGCACCAGTGGCGGCGCCACCAGCTGCGGTTTCGAGTTTGGTCAGCAGGGAAGCCTTGGTATCGCCAACAGCCCAAGCTACAGCGTTACCATTTACAGAGATCGAACCAGCTGCAGTCATGTCACTCGAAACTGCCTTGGTACCAGCCGTCAGGCCAAGAGCGCCCAGGCCGTCAGTACCAGCAGTCGGTGCTGCCAGAACGATAGCCTTGTCGGAAACCAGGCTTACTTTACCGGTGGCATCGGCACTAGCGGTTACGCCAGTAGTTGCAGTTTGTGCGTTGATGGCAGCTACAGCAGAGGTAGCAGCGGCGGTACCAGCAGCACCAGAACCGAGAGTGATATCGGTACCGTTGATGTTGATGGCTTCGCCAGCCAGTACAGTGGCAGCAGCAGTACCTGTTGTGACAGCCTTGTCAGTCACAACCGAACCAGTAGCAGTAGCAGCCAGACCAGTCATGGCAGTACCGTTAACCGCAGCTTCTTTGTAGTTACCCTTCAGAGCAGTCGAGCTGATATCGGTCATACCAAACGAGATAGTCTCGTTGGCGTTGGCGCCGATCTGGAACGCTACGTTGCTGAACGAGCCGTCGAGCAGGTTACGACCACCGAAGGTGGTGGTGCTGGCGATACGGTTCAGCTCGCCCACTTTAGCGGTGAATTCCTGCTGCAGGGAAACACGGTCAGCGTCGCTTTTATCACCGTTGGCCGCTTGCAGGGCGAGTTCACGCAGACGCTGCAGGGTGTTGGTGGATTCTTGCATCGCGCCTTCAGCGGTCTGGGCAATCGACACGCCGTTGTTGGCGTTGGCGATGGCAACGTTCAGACCTTTGACCTGGTTGTTCAGACGGTTAGCGATCTGCATGCCGGCAGCGTCGTCTTTGGCGCTGTTGATTTTCAGGCCGGAGGACAGACGGTTCATCGACTGGCTCAGAGCGTCGGAAGCTTTGTTCAGGTTCTTCTGGACACCCAGGGAGGTGATGTTGGTGTTTACTGATAATGCCATGACGAAATCCTCGTGGTTTGGATACTGCGGCTTCCGGCCCTGGCGACCGCCGGGTGTGGCCTAGAGAACCTACGTAATAGTTATCGTCGTGGTAGCCGGTTGCTTGAGGATTTTTTTGATTTTTTTTAGTAGCCCTGTGCCAGCCCTTGTATTTCAAGGGCTTATGCAGGCGCAGAAGCCCGGTTTCATTGGCTTTTCTGGCGCCAATAAAAAAACGCCGATGATCATTCGATCATCGGCGTTTTTTGTGCAGCGGCTAATGCATCACGGACGATAGAGAATCGCCGAGCCCCACGACAGGCCCACGCCAAAGCCGCTGATTGCCACGCGCTTCCAGGTGGCGTCCATCACGTGCTTTTCCAGCAGCAGCGGGATGCTCGACGACACGGTGTTGCCGGTCTCGACCATGTCCTTGATGAACTTGTCCACCGGCGCTTCTTCAAAACGGCGCGCCACGGCGTCGACGATGGCCGCGCTGCCCTGGTGGATGCAGAACGCATCGATGTCATCGGCCTTAAGGTCCGACTCTTTGAGCAGCTCGTGCAAGTGCGCCGGCACTTTGAGCAAAGCGAAGTTGAACACCTGGCGGCCGTTCATGAAGAACACGCCGTCGCTGACCTTCAGGTGCGGCGCGCCGGAACCGTCGGTGCCGAACTTGGATTTGCCGAGCAACCACGGCGCGTCTTCGCCCATCCAGGTGGCGGTGGCGGCATCACCGAACAGCATGGTGGTGTTGCGGTCTTCCGGGTCGACGATCTTGGAGTACGGGTCTGCGGTAATCAGCAGGCCGTTTTTAAGGCCCGCGGCTTCCATGAAGCCCTTCATCGCGTAGATACCGTAGACGTAGCCGGAGCAGCCCAGGGAGATGTCGAAGGCGGCCACGTGAGTGGGCAGGCCCAGTTTGTCCTGGACGATAGCAGCGGTGTGAGGCAGGCCCTCTTCATCGCCGTTCTGGGTGACGACGATCAGCGCGTCGATGGATTCGCGCTTCAATTGCGGGTTGTTGGCAAACAAGGCGTTGACCGCCTCGACACACAGATCCGAGGTTTCCTGTGCCGCTTCCTTGCGCGGCAGGAACGCCGAGCCGATCTTGCCGATGATGAACTCTTCATCCTTGGCGAACTTGGCACCCTGGGCGTAGTTATCGATCCCGTCCGCCGGCACGTAACTGGCGATGCTTTTTATGCCAATCATTGTGGCTTCCCAATACTAAATAGCTGGAGAACACCCCTCGGGCTATGCCGGAAGTGCTGACAATAAAGGGGATAACCCCATAAAAATCCCGCTGAAAGCCGCCCGATGAAGGCCCTGTGACGACTTATCCTTTTCACACGATACAGTGAAGATGCGCTTTATGACTCACAGGTCACTCAATTTTGCGTGGTTTATGCAAAACGTTTCAACAATTAAGCCCCCGAAACGACAACGGCCCGCCCTGTTTCCAGAGCGGGCCGCTTGACTGAACGCCGTTTACATCTTGTTGAACAGGCTCAACTGCGAGATTTTCACGAAGGCCAACTGCGAGGCCTGCAACATGGTTTGTTGCAAGCTCAGGTTGATGGCGGCTTCGGCGAAGTCGACATTGCCCAGGGCATTCATGGTGGTGGTATTGGCCAGGTCCAGGCTGACGTTTTCCTTGGACTGAATGTCCAGGCCATTGAGGCGCGCGCCCAGGGAGCCACGCGCCTGGTCGATCTGGCCGTAGGCATTGGTCAGGTTGCCAATGGACTTGGCCACCACATCCTTGAGCTCCTTCTGCGCCGCCGGGTTGCCGTCTGACGGCGTTTCCAGGATTTTGCGCAGATGGCTCAGGGTGTCGAGGACGTTCTCGTTCTTGTTGCTGGTGGCACTGATCGCAAACTGGTCGCCGGCTGCCGGTGCCGGTGCGGTGGTGACATCAAAGGTCACCCCTGCCGCCGTGATGGTGGTGGCGCCGGCCGCCAGGGTGCCACTGGCGATGGACTTGCTGTCTGCGCTATACGGCTGGGCATACAGGTCATAGGCGCCGGCGGCACCGAACTTCACGATCACGCCCGAGTTGGGAAAGGTGCTGGCGTACGCCGCCGGATCGCTCACCGTGCCGCCGCTCAGTTGCGCGGTGGACGGATTGCTCGGGGTGCGCGAAACGCTGAAGGTGTCCGGCTTGACCGACAGGCTGAACTCGCGATCCTTGACGATGGCGTCCGACGGCGCGCCTGGCAGTATGTCTTTGCCCAGTGCGTCTTTGCCCAGGTTCAAGCCAATGTCGAACTTGACCCCGCGCAGGTTGATAGTCGAGCCGCCTTCCTTGGTGGCATCGAAAGTGCCGTTGCCTGGAATCTCCGAAGTGATGTCCTTGCCAGCATTGTCCGTGACCACGTATTGGGTGCTGCTGGTGAAGGTCAGCTTATACGGCTGACCATCGGAAAAGCTGCTGTTATAGCTGCTGTTGGCCGCGATCAGCCCGGCAGATACGGTGACCTTGCCATCGTCGACCGCTGGCGGCACGAGGATCGGCGCGGTTTGCGTACGGCCCGTATTCGCTGAGCTTTCAAGCATGCTCTTGGCGGTATTGCCCATGGCAACCGACAGGTTCTCTGCGATCTGCAGGCTCAACGGCGTGTCATCGCCCTGGTAACTGTAGGTGCCGTCATTGTTGCGGGCGTAGGGCGGCGTATCGGTCTTGCTGCCGGAGAACAAGTAATTGCCGCTGGCGTCCTTGGTATTGAGCAGGCCCAGGATCTGGTCTTCAATGGCGCCAATCTCGGCGGCCGTCGACTTGCGGTCAGCGTCGCTGATGCCGACGTTACCCGCCTTGAGCGCCAACTCACTGGCCCGTTGAATCGCGATATTGATATTTTCCAGCACGCCGTCCTGGGTGGTCAGCGAGTTTTTCAGGGTGTCGATGTTGCCATTGAACTGCGCCAGCATGTCTTTCTGCTGCTGCAGCATCAACAACCGCGCCGCCGCCACCGGATCATCTGCGGCGGTTTGCACGCGCACGCCGGAGCTGGCCTGGTCCTGGGCCTTGACCACGCTGGAATAGTTGCTCTGGTACTTGGCAGAGCTGGTCTCGAAATACTGCTGTGTAGAAATACGCATCGTCCCAGCCTCCCTTAAAGAGCATTCATCAGTGTGGTGAAGGTTTCCTGCGCAGCCTTGATGATCTGCGACGACGCGGTGTAGTACTGCTGGAACTTGATCATGTCGCCCGCTTCATCATCCAGGTTGACCCCGGATACCGAGTTGCGTGCTTCCTTGTTGGCGCTGAGCAACGCACCGGTGGCGGCGGTGTCGACCCCGGCCTGGCTGGCCTTGGCACCCACGGTCGAGACCAGCTTGCTGTTGGCACCCACCAGGCTGGTGCCCGCGTTGCCCTCGCCCATGCCGACGGTGGCCTTGGTTTGCAGGTTCAGCAGTTCCTGGGCGTTGCGGCCGTCGGACTTGCCACCACTGTTGAAGGCAAAGGTGGTGCTGTCGCCGTCTGCCGGGGAGCCGTTGACAGTGGTGTCGAACTTGAAGCTCTTGCCGGGAATGGCGGCACCGCTGGCGTCGCGCATTGGCACGTCCACGGTGATCTTGTTGCCCTGCCCCGGAATGATCGAGCCGGTGCCAATCGGGTTGCCCTTGGAGTCGCTGATCGTATACGACTGCGTGCCGTCGGCGGCAGGCTTGCCGAACACCATCTTCACCGGCATCGAGTTTTCAATACCGGCGCGCAACTGGGCAGTGTCAGTGCCGCCATGGATATCCAAAGGCACTGTCAAAGCCGGCTGGGTAAAGGTGCCCGTGCCACTGTTGGTCTTGCTGCTGGTACCTGCCAACGGGCCGGCAAACGCCAGCTTGTTCGCATCGGTGAGCGCCACGCCAATACCGCTGGCGCCCGTGGCGGTGGGGCTGACCTTGAAGCTGTCGCCAAACGCCATGGTGCCCTTGCCGTCCAGCGCCAGGGTGAAACCATCCAGGGTCGGCGGCGGTGTAGCGCTCATGTCAAAGGTGCCCATGGCCTTGCCGTCCGAGCGCAACACCGTGATTTTGTTAGGATCGGTCTTGTCGCTGAAGGTCACGGTGTAGTCAAACGTGGACAACTGACTGCTGTCCTTGATCGTCACGTTCAGGTTGCCCGCGCCGGCGCTGTTGCCCGAGGCACCCTGGCTGCGCGAGGCAATGGCGGCCGCGCTGTTGATGTCTTTGAACAGCGAAACGCCAAAGTCACCATTGAGGTCCAGGCCCTGGCCCAGCTGGCTGTTGAGCGTATCCGCGGTGGCAATGGCGATACGCCCCAGCTCATTGATGGCCGGCATCAAGGCATCGCTGCGATAGCGCAACAGGCCACCGATGCTGCCGCCGCTGATCACCGAGCCCAGGTCTAGGCTGGTGCCGTTCATGTCCAACTGGATGGTGTACTGGCTGTTATCGGTTTTGCTTGGTGCCGCGGAAATCTTGTTGGAGATCCCGCCCTCTACCAGGGACTGGCCGCTGCCGGTGGTCACGCTGAACTGGCCGTTTTTCTCGGTGGCCGTGACACCGATCAACTCATTGAGCGAGCGTACTGCCTCGTTACGCGAGTCCAGCAGGTTGGCTGGGGCGCTATTGGAGCTGCCCTGGGCCTGGGAGATCTGCTGGTTAAGCGAGGCAATCGAGGCGGTCAATTGGTTGACCTGATCACTCATGCTGCTCAGTTGGTTGTTGATGGTCTCTTTCTGCTGGGTCAACTGCGTGGAGATCGAGTTGAAACGGCTGCTCAGGGTCTGGGCGTTGGTCACCAGCAATTGGCGGGCCGACAGGTCGCTGGGGTTGGACGCGGCGGTTTGCAGGGTGGCGAAGAACGAACTGAGCACTGAGGACAGACCGGTGGTTTTGTCCGACAGCACTTTGTCGACGGCCCCCACCTGGTCCAGGTACGCCTTGGCGTCGTTATTGAGCGCCGTGCTGTTCTGGTAAGCGGTGTCCAGGTACTCGTTGTACACCCGGCGCACATCGGCCAGGGTGGTGCCGCTGCCGATGTACACGCCGCCGAACGGGTTTGATGCGTTGGTATTTTGCGTGGTCTGCTGACGCGAGTACCCTGGGGTATTCACGTTGGCGATGTTATTACTCAAGACCGACAACGATCCTTGAGCGGCATTGAGCCCTGACATCCCGATACTGAGCAAACTCATGGTTCAGACCTTATAAATGTGTGGTTGCGCCAGCGGCAGCGTAGTTCTGGTAACTGTTCATGTTTTTTGCGATCTGCGAAATCTTGCTGGCGTAATCCGGGTCGGTTGCATAACCGGCTTTTTGCAACTCGCGTACAAACTGTTCCGGGTTGTCGGCTGATTTCACAACTTCTTTATAGCGATCATGGCTTTGCAGCAGGGTCACGAGGTCGTGGAAGCTGTCCTGGTAGGAGCTGTAGGAACGGAATTGCGCCGTTTCCTTGACCATCGCCCCATCGCGAAACTCGCTGGTGATCGCCCGGGCCTGACCGCCCTGCCAGCTCTGCCCGGCCTTGATGCCAAACAGGTTGTGGCTGCTGCTGCCGTCCTCGGCGCGCATGACTGATTTGCCCCAACCGGTTTCCAGTGCCGCCTGGGCCACCAGGTACTTGGGGTCGATACCAATCCGTGCGGCAGCGGCCTTGGCCATCGGCAACATGGTGGCGACAAATTCATCCTGGGAGCTGAAGGCTTTCTTGGCCGGCGCCAGCGGTGGCTGCGCAATGGCGCGGCCATACACCTGCATGCGCCCGCTCGGCACGGCAAAGCTACGCGCGCTGCTGTTGATGACCGTGTCGTCGGCAGCGCTGTTACGCAGGGGCGCGGCTTTGGCTTCGACCGGAGCGTTCGGCACGATACCCGCCAGCAGGCGGTCGGCCAGCTTGCTGGGCAAGGCGATACGGCGCTGGTTCATCAGTTCCATGTCGTTGGCATGGGTGCTGGCGCCCTCAGGCACGGCCACGCGATACGCCCACAAAGGCCGCTGGCCATTGGAGCGGCCCAACGGGCCTTCGGCCTGGGTACCGGCGGCAATCTCGGTCGGCACATCGACTTTCTTCACCGGCGCATCCGCCGCCGGGCCTTGCAAGGTGGCGGCCTGGGCCTCCACCGGCTTGTTCTTCTGCATCTGGCGCATCAGCACATCGGCCAGGCCGATACCACCGCCTTCGCGGGACATCGACACCGCCAATTGCTGGTCGTACATTTCCTGGTACTGCTTGGCGGCCGGGGTGTTCAGCGGGTTGTCCTTGCCCAGGGCCTCGGTGGCCGAACGCATGGACTTGAGCATCTCGTTCAAAAACAGCGACTCGAATTCCTGCGCCACTTTGCGCAGGTTGCCTTCGCTGTTTTTGTCGGCACCGACCTTGAGCTGGTTAAGCCGGTTCAGGTCGGAGTAAGACCCCGAGTCCGCCGTGCTGCTGATACCGCTCTTGCGCATATCCATGGCCATGGCCTCAGATCACGATCAGGTCGGCTTGCAACGCGCCGGCCTGCTTCAAAGCTTCGAGGATCGCCATCAAGTCGCCGGGCGCAGCGCCCACCTGGTTCACCGCACGGACAATCTCGTCCAGGGTGGTGCCGGGGCCGAACTTGAACATCGGCTTGGCTTCTTGCTGGGCATTGACGCGCGAGCGCGGGACCACGGCCGTCTGGCCACCGGACAACGGCCCAGGCTGGCTGACGATCGGGTCTTCGGTGATGGTCACCGTCAGGCTGCCGTGGGTCACCGCCGCTGGCGAAACCTTGACGTTCTGGCCGATCACGATGGTGCCGGTGCGCGAGTTGATGATGACTTTAGCCACGGCCTGGCCTGGGTCCACCTCAAGGTTTTCCAGGATCGACAGGTAGTCCACACGCTGGCTTGGGTCCAGAGGCGCAGTGACGCGAACCGAGCCGCCGTCGATGGCCTGGGCCACGCCAGGGCCGAGCATGTCGTTGATCTTGTCGACCACGCGCTTGGCGGTGGTGAAGTCGGAGCGGTTGAGGTTCAGGGTCAGGCTGTTGCCCTGGTTGAAACCACTCGGCACGGTGCGTTCAACCGTGGCGCCACCGGGGATACGCCCGGCCGACGGCACGTTGACGGTGATCTTCGAGCCGTCGCGGCCTTCGGCGTCAAAACCGCCGACCACCAGGTTGCCCTGGGCAATGGCGTAGACGTTGCCGTCGATACCTTTGAGCGGCGTCATCAGCAAGGTGCCGCCGCGCAGGCTCTTGGAGTTACCCATGGACGACACGGTGATATCCACCACCTGCCCCGGCTTGGCGAACGCGGGCAGATCGGCGCTGATCGACACCGCTGCGACGTTCTTCAGCTGCACGTTGCCCGAGCCTGGCGGCACTTTGATGCCGAACTGCGAGAGCATGTTGTTGAAGGTTTGCAGGGTGAACGGCGTCTGGGTGGTCTGGTCACCCGTGCCGTTAAGCCCCACGACCAGGCCATAGCCGATCAACTGGTTGGAGCGCACGCCGGAAATACTGGCGATGTCCTTCAGGCGCTCGGCCTGGGCCACAGCGCTCAAGGCCAGCAAAAGCGTCATCGCCATCAGCTGTTTGAACTTCAAAATGGCCACCTAGAAAGGGAACAGCGGGCTGAGGAAGAAGCGGTCGAACCAGCCCGGCTGGCTCGCATCGGCAAACGAACCGGTGCCCGAGTAGGTAATGCGTGCATCGGCAATGCGCGTCGACGGCACGGTGTTGTCGGTGGAGATGTCATCGGCGCGGACCATGCCGGCGATGCGCACCAACTCGTCGCCGGTGTTGAGGGTCATCCACTTTTCACCACGCACGGCAATGATGCCGTTGGGCAATACGTCGGCGACGGTCACGGTGATCGAACCGGTCAGGCTGTTGCCCTGCCCTGCCGCGCTCTTGCCGTTGGTGGCACGGTCGCCGCTGTAGCCGGCGTCCAGGCTCAGGTCACCACTGCCCAGCGGATTGTTGGTGTTCAGGCCGCCGCCGAACAGCGAGGTCAGGCCGATGCTGGTCTTGCTGTTCTTGCCGATCTGCGAGTTGGCGTTCTTGCTGGCCTGGGTCTTCTCATTCAGGGTAATGGTGATGATGTCACCGACCCGGAACGCCTTGCGGTCGCTGTACAGGTTCTGCTCGAAACCAGCCTGGTAGATCGAGCCATTGTTGGCCGCCGCCGGCAGCGGTGTGCGTGGCAACACCGGCGCGTAGTACGGGTCATTGGGCTTTGGCGTGGGGGCGACACAGCCCGCAAGCACGGCGATCCCACTCAATGCCAACACACAAACATAGCGATTCATGACCCTAACCTCACGGTGTTGCAGGCACCCTCAAGGGCGCCCCATAGACTGATTACAGATTTTGCGTAACGAACGAAAGCATCTGGTCGGCGGTGGAAATCACCTTGGAGTTCATCTCGTAGGCGCGCTGGGTGGTGATCATGTTGACCATCTCCTCAACGGTACTGACGTTGGAGGTTTCCAGGGTGCTTTGCAGCGTGGTACCGAAGCCGTTCAAGCCAGGGGTGCCGATTTGCGGCGCGCCACTGGAGGCGGTTTCCAGGAACAGGTTGTTGCCCATCGCCTGCAGGCCGGCCGGGTTGATGAAGTCGGCGGTTTGCAGGTTGCCGATCACTTGGGAGGCCGGGTTGCCAGCAACGGTGATGGACACGGTGCCGTCGTTGCCGACGGTGAAGGTCTTGGCGTCGGGCGGCACCACGACAGCAGGCTCCAGGGCGAAACCGTTGGCGGTCACGATCTGGCCGTTAGAGTCCAGGTGGAAGGTGCCGTCACGGGTGTAAGAAGTGGTGCCATCCGGTTGCAGCACCTGGAAAAAGCCGCGACCATTGATCGCCATGTCCAGGGGCTGGCCGGTTTGCTGCAGGTTACCGGCGCTGAAGTTTTTCTGGGTGCCGACGATCTGCACACCGGTACCCAGTTGCAGGCCCGACGGCAGTTCGCTGTCCTGGGTCGACTGGGCGCCCGGTTGCTTCTTGATCTGATAGAGCAAGTCCTGGAACTCGGCGCGGTCACGTTTGAAGCCCGTGGTCGACACGTTTGCCAGGTTGTTGGAAATGGTCGTCAGGTTGGTGTCCTGGGCGGACAGGCCTGTCTTGGCAACCCATAGAGCCGGAAGCATGCTGTTCTCCTTCGTGCGCCGGATGGTTGGCGCTGCGTTGCAAATTAGTTAATGGGCTTGGATCAGCTCATCTGCATGACGCGCGTCATGGCCTGGTCGTCTTCTTTAGCGCTGTTCATCATCTTGATATGCAGCTCGAACTGCTTGGCCAGCGCCAGCACCGCGGTCATTTCTTCCACGGCATTGACGTTGCTCGCCTGCAGGAAACCCGAGGTCAGCCGCACATTCGCGTCGGCCTGGGCCGGTTGGCCATCCTTGGTGTGGATGGTGCCGTCCAGGCCCTTGGTCATGTTCTTGAGGTCAGGCTGGACCATCTTGATACGGTCCACTTCCGCCATCACCCGCGGACCTTCGCCCATGGCACGGATGCTGATGGTGCCGTCCGAACCCACTTCGATTTTCTGCTGGGGCGGCACGGCAATCGGGCCACCGTTGCCCATGATCGGCATACCGTTGCCGGCCCGCAGCACGCCCAAGGCATCCACGTTCATGCTGGCGCTGCGCACGTAGGCTTCGCCGCCATCGGGGGTTTGCACCGCCATCCAGCCGTCGCCGCTGACGGCCACGTCGAGGTCGCGGCCGGTTTCGATCATCGCGCCCGGTGAAAAGTCGGTAGCCGGACGTTCGGTCATGGCAAACGCCCGCGCCGGAAAGCTGTCACCGAACACCGGCATCGAACGCGCCTGTTCCAGGTCGCGCTGAAAGCCGTTGGTGGAAATGTTCGCCAGATTGTTGGCATGGGCCTTCTGCGCCAGTGCATTCTGGCTGGCGCCGGTCATTGCCACATAAAGGTACTTGTCCACGCTATATCCTCTTTCTGACGGACGCTTGCCGCCCACCGCTGTACTGAGGAGGCTTAAGCAATTTGCGAACCAACTTTTCAAAAGAGGCGAAAGTCCAGGCTGGGCGGGGGTTTCGTGGAGGTAGCTGAAAGAGGTGATGGGAGAAACAGTCGAAAAAACGGCGGACTACTGCCGCCTGCGGCAAACACCGGCCTTCAAACCGGTAGAGATCAAAGGGGGAGCGGGCTTGCCTGCGATCGTGCTGATTCAGTTGCAGATTAATTGACTGACCCGCCGCCATCGCGGGCAAGCCCGCTCCCACAGGGGA
>NZ_JBZXEA010000041.1:69633-113982 GCF_058725345.1 Pseudomonas sp. DW-iso17
TTGAGGCCGGGCGCTGATTGCGGGGGCAATACCCAACCAATGTGGGAGCTGGCTTGCCTGCGATAGTGTTAGTTCAGCGACAGAATCATTGACTGACCCGCCGCCTTCGCGGGCAAGCCCGCTCCCACAGGGGATTGAGGCCGGGCGCTGATTGCGGGGGCAATACCCAACCAATGTGGGAGCTGGCTTACCTGCGATAGCGTTAGTTCAGCGACAGAATCATTGACTGACACGCCGCCTTCGCGGGCAAGCCCACTCCCACAGGGGATTGAGGCCGGGCGCTGATTGCGTGGGCAACACCCAACCAATGTGGGAGCTGGCTTGCCTGCGATAGCGGTTGGGCAGGCACTGATATGCCAACTGACAATCCGCTATAGCAGGCAAGCCAGCTCCCACCGTTTTAACTGCGATCGGCCTTGAGCACTTCGTAATCACGCAGCTTGTTGGCAATGGTGGTGTGGGAAACTCCCAGACGCTTGCCTAACTGGCGGCTGCTCGGGTGTTCGGCGTACAGGCTTTCCAACACCGCCTTCTCAAAGCGCCCGACGATATCCTCCAGGCTCCCCTCCAGGGAAAAATCACCCAGCGGCTGACGCACGCCGTAATCGGGCAAGCGAATATGCTCAACCTTGACCGTGCCGCCTTCGCACAACGACACCGCCTGGAACAGCACGTTTTCCAGTTGCCGCACGTTGCCTGGCCAGTGGTAGTGGCTGAGTTTGTCCATGGCCGCAGGGGCCAGCCTGGGCAGTGGGCAACCGATCTGCCGGCTGGCCTGGTCGAGAAAGTGCTCGACCAACGGCGCGAGGCCATCCAGGCATTCGCGCAACGGCGGGATATGCAACGACAGCACATTCAGCCGGTGATAAAGGTCCTGACGAAACTCACCCCGGGCGCAGAGTTCCGACAAATCTACCTGGGTCGCGCAGATCACCCGCACGTCCAGGTACACCTCTTCATCACTGCCCACCCGGCGAAAACAACCATCCTGCAAAAAGCGCAGCAGCTTGACCTGCAAGCGCGCGCTCATTTCTCCCACGCCGTCGAGAAACAAGGTACCGCCCGCCGTCAGCTCAAGCAGGCCCAATTTACCTTCCGCCCGCGCCCCTTCAAATGCGCCGGGACCATAGCCAAACAGTTCAGTCTCGGCCATCGACTCGGGCAACCCCGCGCAGTTGAGCGCCATCAACGGCGACTGCCCCCGCGGGCTGGCCAAGTGGCAGGCCCGGGCCAATAGCTCCTTGCCGGTGCCGGTTTCGCCTTCTATTAATAGCGGCGCATCCAGCGGCGCCATGCGCCGCGCTTCACGCACCACTGCGGCCATGACCTTGGAGCTTTGGAAGATGCTGTCGAAACCGCGCAGCTCTTGCTTGCGCACGTTATAGATACGCTCACCGACACGGTCGGCACGGTGCAGGGTGAGCACGGCGCCGGCCATGGCTTCGCTGTCGTCGTGCTCGGAGGATTGCAGCGGCGCGATATCCGCCAGAAATACGTCGCCCTTGACCTTGACCCGCAGGCCATTGATTCGCGACTTGCTGGCGCGCACCAGTTCCGGCAGGTCAAAATCCTCGGCATAACGCGACAGGGGAATCCCCGGCACTTCATCTACCCGCACGCCAAGCAACTGCGCCGCCGCCCGGTTGGCGGCC
This sequence comes from Pseudomonas sp. DW-iso17, assembly GCF_058725345.1. Taxonomy (NCBI): domain Bacteria; kingdom Pseudomonadati; phylum Pseudomonadota; class Gammaproteobacteria; order Pseudomonadales; family Pseudomonadaceae; genus Pseudomonas; species Pseudomonas sp. DW-iso17. The sequence continues at coordinate 71,286 of NZ_JBZXEA010000041.1, forward strand.
ACGATGGAGCCGCCCATATCAATGGACAGCACCGGGAATTCCAGGGCACCGAGCAACGCATTGAGTTCCATATGCCGCCGCTCGCTGGGCATCAGCCCTACCCGCTTGACCCCGAACACTCCGGCAATCGCCTCGAACTGCGGGCGCAACGCCTGGAATTGCATGTTCACCAGGTTGGGGCAGAACAGGTAGATGGCATTGCCATGCTCACCGCCGACTTCGCCCTTGGCGACGTTGACGCCGTACTCCACCAGCAGGTTGAGGATGTCCCGCAGGATGCCGATGCGGTTCTGGCAGTGCACTTTGATACGCATGGAAAAACTCGAAAAAGAAGTAGGCGCCGCCTCTTTTTGTCGCTAGGCGCAGATAGTCGTCAAGATTATGTGACAGTACGGCAGCTATTCCCAGCCCATAGCTGCGAGAAGCGAGCCTATCGTAACGAATTCTTTACGAATATCGGTAATTTTTCCTACACGCATTGGCTAAAGGCTGATGGAATCCTGCGCCTATCCGGTTATCAATAGAGGCATCCCAGGACATAACAAGAACGAATGCCTAGCAGGAGAGCCGTATGAAGCAGACGCAGTACGTGGCCCGCGAGCCCGATGCGCAAGGTTTTATCCACTACCCGCCAGAAGAACACGCGGTGTGGAATACCCTGATCACTCGTCAGTTGAAGGTGATTGAGGGCCGCGCCTGCCAGGAATACCTGGACGGCATCGACAAGCTCGGCCTGCCCCTGGACCGCATCCCCCAACTGGGCGAGATCAACAAGGTGCTGGCCGACACCACCGGTTGGCAAGTCGCCCGCGTGCCGGCGCTGATTCCCTTCCAGACCTTCTTTGAATTGCTGGCCAGCAAGCAGTTTCCGGTGGCGACCTTTATCCGCACCCGTGAAGAACTGGACTACCTGCAAGAGCCGGATATTTTTCACGAGATCTTTGGCCACTGCCCGCTGCTAACCAACCCCTGGTTCGCTGAATTCACCCACACCTACGGCAAGCTCGGCCTGGCGGCCACCAAGGAGCAACGGGTGTACCTGGCGCGCCTGTACTGGATGACCATCGAGTTCGGCCTGGTGGACACGCCTCAGGGCCGGCGTATCTACGGTGGCGGCATTTTGTCGTCGCCTAAAGAAAGTGTGTATTGCCTGTCGGACGAGCCCGAGCACCAGGCCTTCGACCCGCTGGAAGCGATGCGCACCCCCTATCGCATCGACATCCTGCAACCGCTGTACTTCGTCTTGCCCGAGCTCAAGCGCCTGTTCGACGTGGCGCAGGAAGACATCATGGGCATGGTCGAGCGCGGCATGCAGTTGGGTCTGCACGCACCGAAATTTCCGCCCAAACCCAAAGCCGCGTGAACCTCACGTTTTAAGGCCAGGTGAGTCTGTTCCCTGGCCCCGCGTTGCTTTAGGGTAACGCCACTGACCTTCAATCATTCGAATTCAGGACACCTTCCATGACCACCTTGAACCAAGCCCACTGCGAAGCCTGCCGCGCCGATGCCCCGCAAGTCAGCGATGAAGAACTGCCGGTGCTGATCAAGCAGATCCCTGACTGGAACATCGAAGTGCGCGACGGCGTGATGCAGTTGGAAAAGGTTTTCCTGTTCAAGAACTTCAAATTCGCCCTGGCTTTCACCAACGCCATGGGTGAAATTTCCGAAGCCGAAGGCCATCACCCTGGCCTGCTCACCGAGTGGGGCAAAGTCACCGTGACCTGGTGGAGCCACTCCATCAAGGGCCTGCACCGCAACGACTTCATCATGGCCGCGCGCACCGACGAAGTGGCCAAGACTGCCGAGGGCCGCAAGTAATGCATTTCGATGCCATCGACCGCGTGCCCGGCGACCCGATTCTCGGGTTGATGGACCTGTATACCCAGGACGCCAACCCGAACAAGTTCGACCTGGGCGTAGGTGTCTATAAGGACGAGCAAGGCCTGACGCCGATTCCCCACTCGGTGAAGCTGGCGGAACAGCGCCTGGTCGACACCCAAGTGACCAAGACCTATATCGGTGGGCATGGCGATGCAGCGTTCGGCAGCCTGATCAGCCAACTGGTGCTCGGCGCCGACTCGGCCTTGCTGCGTGACCGCCGCGCTGGCGCCACGCAAACCCCAGGCGGCACCGGCGCCCTGCGCTTGAGTGCCGACTTTATCGCCCACAGCCTGCCGGGCCGTGGCGTGTGGCTGAGCAACCCGACCTGGCCGATCCACGAAACCATTTTTGCCAAAGCCGGGCTCAAGGTCAGTCATTACCCTTACGTGGGCAGCGACAACCGCCTGGATGTGACGGCAATGCTGGCAACCCTGTCCAGCGTGCCCAAGGGCGACGTGGTATTGCTGCACGCGTGCTGCCATAACCCGACCGGCTTTGATCTGTCCCAGGATGACTGGCGCCAGGTCTTGCAGATCGTGCGTGAACGCCAGTTGCTGCCGCTGATCGACTTCGCCTACCAGGGCTTTGGCGATGGCCTGGAACAGGATGCCTGGGCGGTGCGCCTGTTTGCCGCCGAGCTGCCGGAAGTGCTGATCACCAGCTCCTGCTCGAAGAACTTCGGCCTGTATCGCGACCGCGTGGGTGCATTGATCGTCTGTGCGGCGGATGCCGAAAAGCTCACCGATGTACGCAGCCAACTGGCGAATATCGCTCGCAACCTGTGGTCGACACCGCCGGATCATGGCGCCGCCGTGGTGGCGACCATCCTCGGTGATGCACAGCTGAAAAAGCAGTGGAGCGAGGAAGTCGAGGCCATGCGTTCGCGGATCGCCCATCTGCGCGCAGGATTGGTGGAAGCGCTTGCGCCCCATGGCCTGGCCGAGAAATTCGCACATATCGGCACGCAGCGTGGGATGTTTTCCTATACCGGCTTGAGTGCCGAGCAGGTCAAGCAACTGCGCGAAAAGCACAGTGTGTATATGGTCAGTTCGGGGCGGGCTAACGTGGCCGGTGTTGATGCAACGCGCTTGACGTTGCTGGCTCAAGCCATCGCCGACGTTTCCAACTGAAGCAACAGGATTACGTGTGGGAGCTGGCTTGCCTGCGATGGCGGTGGTTCAGTTGCAGATTAATTGCCTGGCCCGCCGCCATCGCGGGCAAGCCCGCTCCCACATTTGAATCGTGGGGTGTCAGGTAGATCAGCGTCGGCTGTCAGGCCGTCACGGGAGCAAGCTCCCTCGCCACAGGTTCAGCCAGCGACCATTTCGGCCTTTAGCAGTGCCTCTTTGGCCTGCGCATCCGCCAACCGATACAACTCGATATGCCCATCCCAGTGCTCGATCAAGGCCGTGCACGACTCCACCCAATCCCCGCAGTTGAGGTAATCCACCTCGCCCACCTTGCGAATCTCGGCATGGTGAATATGCCCGCACACCACCCCGTGCAATTCCCGCTTGGTCACCTCGTGGGCAATCGCCTCTTCGAAATCGCTGATAAAACTCACTGCCGTCTTGACCTTGTGTTTCAGGTACGCCGACAGCGACCAATAACCGTAGCCATACCGCGCACGCCAGTGGTTCAGCCAGCGGTTCAGCGTCAGGGTGAATTCGTAGGCCGAGTCGCCGAGGAAGGCGAGCCAGCGGTGATAGCGCGTGATCACATCAAACTGGTCGCCATGAATCACCAGCAAGTGGCGGCCATCGGCGGTGACGTGTACAGCCTCATCGACCAATTGGATATTGCCCAGGATCAGCTTGGAATAGCGACGCAGGAACTCGTCATGGTTGCCGGTGACATAGATCACCTCGGTGCCACGTTTGGCCATGGTCAGCAAGCGGCGGATCACGTTGGTGTGAGCCTGGGGCCAATACATGCCACCGCGCAGTTTCCAACCGTCGATGATGTCACCGACCAGGTAGACCTTGTCGGCATGGTAGCCCTTGAGAAAGTGCGACAGGTGTTCGGCCTGGCAATCCCGAGTGCCCAGGTGCACGTCGGAAATCCACAGGGTTCGCACCCGTTGCTTGCGGCTGGGCTTGGTGAACTCGGCACGGGTCATGGGCATCCCTCGACGCTGTTTTGGCGAGCTTGCGCCTTGGCGATTAATAGTCCATGACAAGCGTGCGTCAGTCTGATGACAGCGCCCGTCGCTCGCCAAGCGTTGTAGACTGACAGCTTGCCGCCCTGGAGACCGCGATGAGCCCGACCCTCACGCTACGCCACTACCTCGAAGCGCCCATTGCCCACAGCCATGACCATGCGCAGTTGGTGTTCGGCCTGTCCGGGCACCTGGACCTGGAAGTCGATGGCCGTGGCAGCCAGGTGCGCGAAAGCAGCGTGATGGTGCTGCCCTTCTCCACCCATCATGCCTGTATCAGCCGCGATGGCAGCCGCTGCCTGGTGCTGGATGTGCCGACTGAGCACTGGGTGGTGCAATCCTTGGGCGAACATGCCGACGCCAGCCGCCGCTTGCTCGACCAACCCGCGCGCCTCGCGTTGGATGCCCGGCAACACCAGTTGGTGCAGTGGCTGGCACAGAGCCCGGTGCACGACCCACTGATCGTCCAGCAAGGCGCCGTGTTGTTACTGGCCAGCCTCAACCACCCTCAGGCCCAACCGCTGCCTGGCCGGCGTCTGCCTTATGCCGCGTTCAATAGCCATATCGAGCGCCATGCGGCGCGTCCGCTCCAGGTGGCCGACCTGGCACGGATTGCCGATTTGTCCGTGCCGCGCCTGCATGCACGGTTTATGGCGGAGTGCGGGCAAACGCCGATGGACTATCTACGCAGTCGTCGCTTGCACATGGCGCTTAGGCTTTTACGCGAAACCTCCCTGCCCATCGGCGAGATTGCCGAGCGCGTCGGTTACGCCTCGCAAAGTGCATTTTGCGCGGCCATGCTTCGGGCGTTTGGCGCCTCGCCCGGTGCATTGCGTCGAGCGGGCTAGCAAGAGTCTTGCGCTAAAAATCACCCCACCCGCGACAGACGCCCATTCTCCAACCCTCTAGACTGCGAGGCTGTCACCCCCTGTTGGATCAAGGATCGCAATGACTCCCCGCTCAGCCCTTGGCGCCCTGCATATCGGCGCATTGATGTTTGGCCTCACCGGCGTGTTCGGCAAGCTGGCGGCGGCCTCCCCCGCCATCATCGTATTTGGCCGGGCGGCGTTTGCCGTGCTGGCACTGGCGGTCTTTGCGCGCTTTGCCAGCAACGCTCCCTGGAAAAAACTGGAGATGCGTGACTGGCGCCGGCTGCTGGTCAGCGGCGTGTTGTTGGCTGCCCATTGGGTGACGTTCTTTATCGCCGTCAAAGTCGCGGGTGTGGCTGTGGCGACCCTGGGGTTCACCGCCTTTCCGGCCTTTACGGTGATCCTTGAGGGGCTGATTTTCCGCGAGCGTATTCGGGCCAATGAAGTGCTGCTGGTGGTGCTGGTCACCGTTGGCCTGGTGCTTGTGACCCCGGATTTCAATCTCGCCAGCGAAGCCACGGGCGGCCTGCTATGGGGCATCGTCTCGGGCCTGTTGTTCTCGTTGTTGTCGCTGAATAATCGCGCCAGTTCCGGGCGCATTCCTGCGGTACAGGCCGCGCTGTGCCAGAACGTCGTGGTCGCCGCGCTCCTGCTGCCCGTGGCCGCGCCGGGGTTGGCGGATGTGCGAGGGATAGATTGGCTGTGGATCGGGCTGCTGGGGGTGTTTTGTACCGGCCTGGCCCACAGCCTGTTTGTCGCCAGCCTTGCGGTGATCAAGGCGCGCACCGCGTCGGTGGTGTTTGCGATGGAACCGGTCTACGGCATCACCGTGGCCTGGCTGTTGTTTGCCGAAACCCCGACCCTGCGCATGCTGCTGGGCGGCGCCTTGATCATCGTCGCCATCGTGCTCTCCGGCCTGATGGGCAGCGCCAGCCAGGCCAAGCAACCGGCGCCGGCCTGACTTCAGACGGTACGGTCGTTATGCCCGAGGTCGCGCTGCGGGTCGATCTGGTCGCGCACTCGCTGCTTGAGCACCTTGGCCTCGGGAAAACCGCCATCGGCCTTGCGCTCCCAAATCTGCACGCCATCGCAGGTAATGCGAAAGGCCCCGCCGGTGGCTGGTTCCAGTGCCACGCGCCCCAAGTCATCGGCAAAGGTGCTGAGTAGCTCCTGGGCCAGCCACGCGGCGCGCAGCAACCACTGGCACTGGGTGCAATAGGTGATCACGATCTCGGGTTTGCATGCAGACATCATTAAGCGGCTCCTGGCGTAACAGGCTCAGCGAATCGGGTGGCTATAATAGCGGCCTTTGTCGCCCAGCCACGAGATTGATGATGCGCCGCCTGCTGTCTTGCCTGTTCCTGTGCCTTGTCCCCCTACTTGCCGACGCGGTAGAAGCCCCCCGCCCGAAAATCGGCCTGGTGCTGTCCGGCGGCGCTGCCCGTGGCCTGGCGCATATCGGCGTGCTCAAGGCGCTTGAAGAGCAAGGTATTCATATCGATGCGATTGCCGGCACCAGTATGGGCGCGGTGATTGGCGGGTTGTATGCGTCGGGCTACAAAATTGACGAGCTGGAGAAGTTGGCGCTGGGGATCGACTGGCAGCAGGCCCTGTCCGACGCGCCACCGCGTGAAGATGTACCGTTTCGGCGCAAACAGGACGACCGGGATTTCCTGGTCAAACAAAAACTCAGTTTTCGCGACGATGGCAGCCTCGGCCTGCCGCTGGGCGTGATCCAGGGCCAGAACCTGGCGTTGCTGCTGGAAAGCATGTTCGCCCACAGCAGCAACACGCGTAATTTCGACAAGCTGCCGATCCCCTTTCGCGCCGTGGCTACCGACATCACCACCGGCGAAAAAGTAGTCTTCAGCAAAGGCCACCTGCCCCAGGTGATACGCGCCAGCATGTCGATTCCCGCGGTGTTCGCCCCGGTGGAGCTGGATGGCCGCCTGCTGGTGGACGGCGGTATGACCGACAACATCCCGTTGGATGTGGCGCGGGAGATGGGCGTCGATATTGCTATCGTGGTCGACATCGGCACCCCGCTGCGCTCGCGCAAACAACTGGCCACCGTGGTGGACGTGCTCAACCAGTCCATCACCCTGATGACCCGGCGTAACTCCGAGGAACAACTCAAGGCCCTGAACCCCAAGGACGTGTTGATCCAACCGCCGCTGGCCGCTTATGGCGTCACCGACTTTGGCCGCGCCAAGGACATGATCGATGCCGGCTACCGCGCCACCCGTGCCCTCGACGTACGCCTGGCACACCTGCGCCCTGCCGAACCCATCGACGCCGACCTGATAGCCGCCCGCACACCGGGCGAACGCACCCCGGTAATCACCGCAATCCAGGTGGAGAACGACTCCAAGGTCAGTGATGACGTCATCCGCTATTACATTCGCCAGGGGCTGGGAGAACCGTTGAACCTGGGCCGCCTGCAATCAGACATGGGCACCCTGTACGGCCTCGATTACTTCGAGCAGGTGCAATACCGCGTGGTAAAAAAAGGCCAGGACAACACCCTGGTGATCAGCGCACGCGGCAAGCGCAGCGGCACCGACTACCTGCGCCTGGGCTTGAACCTCTCGGACGACATGCGCGGCGACAGCGCCTTCAACCTCGGCGCCAGTTACCGCGTGAACGGCATCAACCGCCTCGGCGCGGAATGGCTCACACGGGTGCAGATCGGTGATCGGCAGGAGCTCTACAGCGAGTTCTACCAACCCATGGACACCGGCTCACGTTACTTTGTGGCCCCCTACATCAGGGCCGAGGCGCAGAACGTCGAGCTGATCCTGGATAACGACCCCATCTCCGAATACCGCCTGGAACGCTATGGCTTCGGTTTGAACGTGGGCCGGCAGATCGGCAACAGCGGCGAGATCCGCTTTGGCGTGGGCGAAGCCTGGGGCAAGGCGGACGTGCGCATTGGCGACCGCGATCTGCCAAGCGTGAGCTTCAGCGAAGGCTTCTATGAACTCAAATATTCCTTCGACTCCCTGGACAACGTGTACTTCCCCCACAGCGGCGAAGACATCGGCCTGGCCTTTCGCGAGTTCGAACCTGGCCTGGGCTCGGACCAGCGCTACCGCCAGTGGGAATTCAAGCTGGACAAGGCCATGAGCCACGGCCCGGACACCCTGATACTGGGCGGCCGCTATGGGCGCACCCTGGACGATTCGGATGTGGTGATTTCCAGCTTCCTGCTAGGAGGCGCACGGCAATTATCAGGCTTCCGCCAGGATGCGATTTCGGGGCAGAACATCAGCTTGATGCGCGCGGTGTACTACCGCAGGCTCACCCCGCGCTCTTACCTGCCACTGGACTTCCCGTTGTACCTAGGTGCATCCCTGGAACGGGGTCGGGCGTGGAACAACGATAACGAGTTCGACAGCGGCTATATCAACGCGGCGAGTATTTTCCTGGGGTTTGATACACCCTTGGGGCCGCTGAATTTCAGCTATGGGTTCAATGATGATAATCAGAAAGCGGTGTACTTGAACCTGGGCCAGACGTTCTAAGAAGCCGAACACTAAACCCAATGTGGGAGCTGGCTTGCCTGCGATAGCGGTGCGTCAGCCAGCTAATCCCTTGACTGAATGTCCGTCATCGCAGGCAAGCCAGCTCCCACATTATTTAGATCAGGACTTTTCCAGGTTCGCCAGGATGTGCTCATGCACCCGCATGCACACCCGCAGGTCTTCCTCATTCACGCCCACGAACAACTCATGGCGCAACGCCGTGGCGATGGTTTCGATCTGGTCGATCAGCGGTTGGGCGGTATCGCACAGCAGAATACGTTTGGCGCGGCGGTCTTCCACCACGGCTTGGCGTTGCACCAGGCCCTGGCCTTCCAGGCTATCGAGCAGACGGGCCAGGGTGGGCCCTTCTACGCCGACACTCTGGGCCAATTCACGCTGGGTGGGTGCTTCGACAAAACGGGCCAGGTGCAGCAGCACCAGCCAGCGCGCCTGGGACAAGCCCAGCCCCGCCAGCCGGCGATCCAGTTCGGCGCGCCAACCTCGGGACATTTGCGCCAACTGCATGCCAAAACGGTGTTGATCGGTTAACGGCATAAAAAACTCATGTTTAAGACTGAAAATAAAGTATGGCTAATTATTAGTCAGCTAAGCATGAGCCCTGTCAGTAGGCAAGGCCCGCTATGTACTGATTCGTTACATTGTCGTAATTGGCACACTAAATTTCGAATTCCGACTGCAAAGCAGCACGCACGCAGTACAAAACGCCTTCCGGAACACGCCCGGTAAATAACGGCGCAATCTCCGTGACAGCTGGCAATTCGCCTTCTCCATCGAGAAAAGCGTCCTGGATTTCACCGAGCAAATCCTCAGGCAAATCAAGGGCCTGCTCCAGGGACAATTGCTGCTTGCCGATGGCTTCGGCGAGCAAGGTGTATACGTTTTTTTCCGAGCATTGCAGCTGGCCGGCGATCTGGATCGGGGTCATGCCGGCGCGGGCCAGGCTGATCAGTTCGTGGCGAATATCGGCGATTTCCTTCGGCGCTTCGGCCTGGCCGCCGAGCACTTCCAGGAAGGCCTGGCCGTAGCGTTCCAGTTTACGCGCGCCCACACCGCTGACCCGGGCCATCTCGGCCATGGTGGTGGGCTGCTCGCGGAGCATCTCCAGCAAGGTGGAGTCGGGAAAGATAACGTAGGGTGGCACGCTGTGCTCCTGCGCCAGTTTGCGCCGCAGGGTGCGCAAGGCTTCCCACTGTTCGCGTTCTTCACCCCGCACCAGTTGGCTGGCCTGGCTAGTACTGCTGCTTTTGGCGGTGGTCTGCGGCTTGAGGTCACGGCGCAGTTCCAGGCTCACTTCGCCCTTGAGCAAGGGCCGGCAACTGTCATTCAGGCGCAGCCCGCCGTAGCCTTCGATATCGATGTCGACCAGCCCACGGGCAACCATCTGGCGAAACAGCGAACGCCACTCACCTTCGGCGCGAGCTTTGCCGACACCGTACACCGAGAGTTTCTCGTGGCCGAAGCTGCGGATTTTTTCATTGTCCTTGCCCAGCAGTACGTCCACCAGATGGCCCACACCATAACGCTGGCCGGTGCGATAGATCGTCGACAACGCCTGGCGCGCCGGCTCGGTGGCGTCCCAGGTTTGTACGCCGTCGATGCAGTTATCGCAGTGGCCGCAGGGTTCAGGCATGTCTTCGTCGAAATACGCCAGCAGGGTCTGGCGGCGGCAGCGGGTCTCTTCGCACAACGAGAGCATGGCATCGAGCTTGTGCTGTTCCAGGCGTTTGTGGCGCTCGTCGCCCTCGGAGTTCTGCAGCATCTGCTTGAGCATCACCACGTCTTGCAGTCCGTAGACCATCCAGGCATCCGCCGGCAGGCCATCGCGGCCGGCACGCCCGGTTTCCTGGTAATAGGCCTCAAGGGACTTGGGCAGGTCCATGTGCGCCACGAAACGCACGTTGGATTTGTCGATGCCCATGCCAAAGGCGATGGTTGCCACCATGATCAGGCCTTCCTCGTTCAGGAAGCGTTTCTGGTGCGCTGATCGCGTTTCATTGGGCAGGCCGGCATGGTAAGGCAGTGCCGGGTAGCCTTGTTCACAGAGGAACGCCGCGACCTCGTCGACTTTCTTGCGCGACAGGCAGTACACGATGCCCGCGTCACTGCGCCGCTCGGACAGGAACGCCAGCAACTGCTTACGTGGCTGCTCCTTGGGCACGATGCGGTAGAAAATATTGGGCCGGTCAAAACTCGACAGGAAGCGCTCGGCGTTCTGCAAATGCAGGCGCTCGACGATCTCTTCGCGGGTCCGCTTGTCGGCGGTGGCGGTCAGCGCGATACGCGGCACATCGGGAAACAGTTCGGCCAATTGGCCAAGCTGCAGGTATTCGCGACGGAAATCGTGACCCCATTGCGACACACAGTGGGCTTCGTCAATGGCGAACAGGGCGATTTCCAGGCTCTGCAAAAAAGCCAGCATGCGTGGCTGCACCAGGCGCTCCGGCGCCAGGTAGAGCATTTTCACCTCGCCACGTTTGATGCGTGCGGCCAGGTCGCGCTGCTGCTCGGCGCTGAGGGTGGAGTTCAACGACGCGGCGGCGACACCGAGTTCTTCAAGGGTGGCGACCTGATCGTCCATCAACGCAATCAGCGGCGACACCACCACGGCCAGGCCATTGCGCAACAGCGCCGGCACCTGGAAGCACAGCGACTTGCCGCCACCGGTAGGCATCAGTACCAGGGCATCGCCGCCACTGGCCACGCGCTCAATGATCGCACCCTGGCGGCCACGAAAACTGTCGTAGCCGAAGATGTCCTTGAGGACGCGTTGAGCCTGCTCGAGCATGTAAAACTCCAAAATGGTGCCGAAATCCCTCTATACAGGCTGGCCGAAAAAATCCCCGTTCACGAAAAATAATCCGTAAGCGAAGTTTTCCCGGATTGGCGCTGGGCCTGTAGGGGCATCACAAAACGCGGCAGTATACCCGAGCGTTATCCACCAAAGGGCGCGACTGACGAATAGACGCACCAGGCTAAAACCGGGCAAATATGCCGTGCGGCTGGCCTGGGCGCTCAAGAAAGCCTAGAATTCAGCATCGTTTATTCCCAAGGTAGCCCTTCAATGTCCTTCGCTGAGCAACTAACCCGCCTGCAAGCCTTCCTCGACGCCGATGAGCTGCATGACGAGGCGCTGGACTACGTGGCCGCCCACGGCTACCTGACCGCCCTGTCGATCTGCTCCGACCCCGTTCCGGACCGTGAATGGATCGACGCGCTGTTCGCTGAAGAGCCTCACTACAGCGACGACGCCCAGCGCGCAGAAATCGAATCCACCCTGGTCGCCCTCAAGGCCCACATCGCCCGCCAACTGGCCTCCGACGAAGAGTTCGAGCTGCCGTGCGAGCTGGACCTGGGCGACGACCCTGATGACTCCGACCTGCGCGGCTGGTGCATCGGCTTCATGGAAGGCGTGTTCCTGCGCGAAGCCGCCTGGTTCGAAACCGCCGAAGAAGAAGTCAGCGAAATGCTGCTGCCGATCATGGTCGGTTCGGGTCTGTTCGAAGAGGAAGCAGAGTTCTCCGACATCGCCGCCGACGCCAACCTGATGGACGACATGATCGTGCAGATCCCGGAAGCCCTCACCGCGCTGTACCTGCTGTGCAACGCGCCTGACGAAAAACCGGCGATCCTCAAGCCACGTCACCACTGAGTGGCTTGCCCGTGGCACCCATGGGCAACCGTCCACTGCTCCTGCGCTACGCGCTGCTGGCCATCGGCTGGCTAAGCGTAGCGCTGGGAGTCATCGGCATTTTCCTACCTGTGCTGCCGACCACGCCCTTCCTGTTACTCGCCGCCGCCTGTTTCGCTCGCAGCTCCCCGCGCTTCTACCACTGGCTGGTGGAACACCCGCGCCTGGGGCCCTGGGTGCGCGATTACCTGGACGGCAATGGCATCCCGCTCAAAGGCAAGGTCTACGCCATTGGCTTGATGTGGTTGAGCATCTCGATTTCCTGCTACCTGGTGCCGCTGCCATGGGCACAGGGCTTTATGCTGACCAGTGCGGTGCTGGTGACGATCTACATCCTGCGCCAGAAAACCCTGCCGCCACGCTGAGCGCCACCTGCGACATTCGATCCCACACGACCTTGGTCGACACTGACTAACACCAGGCATCATGCGAGACTGTCCAACCGGGCCTGGAATGCCCGGGTGTTCTTATGCTCGGAGTTACCATGACGCTGTCCAGCGGGCTGATCGCCGCCGTTGCCCTGGCCTATATGGCCACTATGTTTGCCATCGCCTTTTACGGTGACCGCCGCCATGCGCCGCTGCCACCGCGCGTGCGTGCCTGGGTGTATAGCCTGTCACTGGCGGTGTACTGCACCAGTTGGACCTTCTTCGGCGCCGTAGGCCAAGCCGCCGAACAACTGTGGGCATTCTTGCCGATCTACCTGGGACCTGTGCTGTTGCTGGTGCTGGCACCCTGGGTGCTGCAGAAGATGATCCTGATCAGCAAGCAGGAAAACATTACCTCCATCGCCGACTTTATCGCTGCCCGCTACGGCAAGTCCCAGTCCCTGGCGGTGGTGGTGGCACTTATTTGCCTGGTGGGCGTGCTGCCCTATATCGCGCTGCAGCTCAAAGGCATCGTACTGGGCGTGAACCTGCTGATCGGCGCCGGCCCCGACACCACCGGCACCCGCGCCCAGGACACGGCCTTGATCGTGTCGCTGGTGCTGGCGCTGTTTACCATCGTGTTCGGCACACGCAACCTCGACGCCACCGAACACCACCGCGGCATGGTGCTGGCGATTGCGTTTGAGTCGCTGGTCAAGCTGTTCGCTTTTCTCGCCGTCGGTGCGTTTGTCACCTACGGCTTGTACGACGGTTTCGGCGATTTGTTCAGCCAGGCCATGCTCGCCCCGCGCCTGGAGGAATACTGGAAAGAGACCATCAACTGGCCTTCGATGGTGGTACAGACCGGCGTCGCCATGATGGCGATCATCTGCCTGCCGCGACAATTTCATGTGACGGTGGTGGAGAACATCGACCCCCAGGATTTGCGCCTGGCCAAGTGGGTGTTCCCGGCTTATTTGATCCTCGCGGCACTGTTCGTGGTGCCCATCGCCTTGGGCGGCAAGATGCTGTTGCCCAGCTCAGTGCTGCCGGACTCCTATGTGATCAGCCTGCCAATGGCCGAGGCCCATCCTGCCCTCGCCGTGCTGGCATTCATTGGCGGTGCATCAGCGGCCACTGGCATGGTGATCGTGGCGAGCATTGCACTGTCGACGATGGTCTCCAACGATATGCTGCTGCCGTGGCTGTTGCGCCGATCCAGCGCCGAGCGGCCATTCGAAGTCTTTCGCCACTGGATGCTGTCGGTTCGCCGGGTGAGCATTGTGATCATCCTGCTGCTGGCGTACGTGAGCTACCGCTTGCTGGGCTCCACTGCCAGCCTGGCGACCATCGGCCAGATCGCCTTTGCCGCTGTGACCCAACTGGCCCCAGCGATGCTCGGTGCACTCTATTGGAAGCAGGCCAACCGGCGTGGGGTGTTTGCCGGTTTGGCCGCCGGTACCTTCCTGTGGTTCTACACCTTGGTCTTGCCAGTGACGGCGAAAAGTCTGGGCTGGTCGCTCAGCCTTTTCCCCGGCCTGACCTGGATGCATTCCCACCCGTTCGGGCTGTCGGTCACGTCGCTGACCTTGGGCACCGTGTTCTCCCTGGCGGGTAATTTCACCCTCTTCGTGTGGGTGTCGATGCTGTCGCGCACACGGGTTTCCGAGCACTGGCAGGCAGGCCGTTTTATCGGCCAGGAAATCAACCAGCGTGCGAGTGCGCGCTCCATGCTGTCGGTGCAGATCAGCGACCTGCTCAGCCTCGCGGCACGCTTCGTCGGGGAAGAACGGGCCCAGCAGAGCTTTATTCGCTTCGCCTACCGCCAAGGCAAAGGCTTCAACCCCAACCAGAATGCCGATAACGATTGGATCGCCCACACCGAACGCTTGCTGGCCGGCGTACTCGGGGCCTCCTCGACGCGGGCGGTGGTGAAAGCGGCAATCGAAGGGCGGGAAATGCAACTGGAGGACGTGGTCCGTATCGCCGACGAAGCCTCGGAAGTGCTGCAGTTCAACCGCGCCCTACTGCAAGGCGCCATCGAGAACATCACCCAGGGCATCAGCGTGGTGGACCAGTCGCTCAAGCTGGTGGCCTGGAACCGGCGTTACCTGGAACTGTTCAACTACCCGGACGGCTTGATCAGCGTCGGCCGGCCCATTGCAGACATCATTCGCTACAACGCCGAGCGCGGCCTGTGTGGCCCTGGCGAAGCGCAAGTGCACGTGGCGCGTCGCCTGCACTGGATGCGCCAGGGGCGTGCGCACACCTCCGAGCGCTTGTTCCCCAATGGCCGGGTGATCGAGTTGATCGGCAACCCGATGCCCGGCGGCGGGTTTGTCATGAGCTTCACCGACATCACCGCCTTCCGCGAAGCCGAACAAGCACTGACCGAAGCCAACGAGGGCCTGGAGCAGCGGGTGACCGAGCGCACCCATGAACTCTCGCAACTGAACGTGGCCCTCACCGACGCCAAGGGCGTGGCCGAATCCGCCAGCCAGTCGAAGACGCGGTTCCTGGCGGCCGTGAGCCATGACCTGATGCAACCGCTGAACGCTGCGCGGCTGTTTTCCGCCGCCCTCTCCCACCAGACCGATGGCCTGTCCAGTGAGGCACGGCAATTGGTGCAGCACCTGGACAGCTCGCTGCGCTCGGCTGAAGACTTGATCAGTGATTTGCTGGATATTTCGCGCCTGGAAAACGGCAAGATCAACCCACAACGCCAACCCTTTGTCCTCAACGAGCTGTTCGACACCCTGGGTGCAGAATTCAAGGCGCTGGCCCAGGATCAACACTTGCGCTTCCGCTGGCGCGGCAGCCGTTTGCGGGTCGACAGCGATATCAAACTTTTACGGCGAATTTTGCAGAACTTTCTGACCAATGCCTTCCGTTATGCCGACGGCCCGGTGCTGCTAGGCGTACGTCGCCGCAAGGGCGAACTCTGCCTGGAGGTCTGGGACCGCGGCCCTGGCATTGCGCCGGATAAACAAAAGGTGATCTTCGAAGAGTTCAAGCGCCTGGACAGCCACCAGACCCGTGCCGAAAAGGGCCTGGGCCTGGGCCTGGCGATTGCCGACGGTCTGTGCCGCGTGCTGGGCCATCGCCTGAGCGTGCGCTCCTGGCCGGGCAAAGGCAGCGTCTTCAGCGTGTGCGTGCCGCTGGCCCGCAACCAGGCCAGCGTGCAACCCAAGCCGCCCACAGAAACCGGCCTGCCCTTGAGTGACGCACGGGTGCTATGCGTGGATAACGAAGACAGCATCCTGATCGGCATGCGCAGCCTGCTAACGCGCTGGGGCTGTGAAGTCTGGACGGCCGCCAACCAGGCCGAATGCGCGGCACTGCTGGCCGACGGTATCCGCCCGCAACTGGCGTTGGTGGATTACCACCTGGACCACGGCGAAACCGGTACCGAGTTGATGGGCTGGCTGCGTGCGCAACTGGCCGAGCCGATTCCCGGTGTGGTGATCAGTGCCGATGGGCGACCGGAGATGGTGGCCGAGGTGCACGGGGCGGGGTTGGATTACTTGGCCAAACCGGTGAAGCCGGCGGCGTTGCGGGCGCTGTTGAGCAGGCATTTGCCCCTGTAACGGGGCTGTATTCGAGCTATTTGTGGGAGCAATTTAGACCCCTATCTATTATTCCGGGAGATGCGCCACGCCATCCGAATCGGTCATCGCCCGCTCCAGCAGATCCGCCGGCAAGCTCTTACTGGCGCGGGCGCCGAGCAACCTTAGCTGCTCGGTACGGCTGACCAGGTTCCCACGCCCATCCGTCAGCTTGTTGCGCGCCGCGCTGTAGGCCTTGTCCAACTGTTGTAGCCGGTTGCCCACTTCGTCCAGGTCCTGGATAAACAGCACGAACTTGTCATACAGCCAGCCGGCACGCTCGGCAATTTCCCGCGCGTTCTGGCTCTGGCGCTCCTGCTTCCACAGGCTGTCGATCACGCGCAGGGTGGCGAGCAAGGTCGTGGGACTGACGATTACGATATGGCGGTCGAAGGCTTCCTGGAACAGGTTGGGCTCGGCCTGCAATGCCGCAGAAAAGGCAGCCTCGATCGGTACGAACAGCAGGACGAAATCCAGGCTGTGCAAACCCTCCAGGCGCTTGTAGTCCTTGCCGGCCAAGCCTTTGACATGATTACGCAGGGACAGCACGTGTTGCTTCAACGCGGCCTGGCCAATCACCTCGTCATCCGCCGCCACGTACTGTTGATAGGCGGTCAAGCTGACCTTGGAGTCGACCACCACCTGCTTGTCGCCCGGCAACATGATCAGCACATCGGGCTGGAAACGCTCGCCATCCGGGCCTTTGAGGCTGACCTGGGTTTGGTACTCACGGCCCTTCTCCAGGCCCGCGTGTTCCAGCACTCGTTCAAGAATCAGCTCACCCCAGTTACCCTGGGTTTTCTGGCCCTTGAGAGCGCGGGTCAGGTTAGTGGCTTCGTCCGACAGACGCAGGTTCAATTGCTGTAGGCGCTCAAGCTCTTTGGCGAGGGAAAAGCGCTCACGGGCTTCGTTCTGATAGCTTTCTTCGACACGCTTCTCGAAGGACTGGATACGTTCCTTGAGCGGGTCCAGAAGTTGGCCCAGGCGCTCCTGACTGGTTTGGGCGAAGCGTTGCTCACGCTCGTCGAAGATCTTGCCGGCCAGCTCGGCAAATTGCGCACGCAGTTCGTCTCGTGAGCCTTGCAGGTCGGTGAGGCGTTGCTGATGACTCTCTTGCTGCTCACGCAATTCGGCGCTCAGGGCCGCGGCCAAGGCGTCGAGGCGACGCAGTTCGGTTTCCTTGGCGCTACGGTCGAGGTTCCAGGCGTGCGCGGCATCGCGGGCGTTATCGCGGTCGATCTGCAACAGCTCGACTTCACGGCGCAGCGCCGCCAGCTCGGCTTGTTTGGCGGCATTGGCCTGGCTGAGGTCACTGATCTCATCGCGACTGGCGTCCAGTTGCGCGGCGAGCCCTTCCTGGGCCAGTTGTGCGGTCGCCAGGCGCTCCTCCAGCAACTCCCAGCCGGTGGTGCGTGCGGTCAGGCGCCGCTGGAGTTGCCAGCACAGCGCCAGTAGCGGCACGGCTGCGCCCACAAGACCCAAGGCGATACTGGTCCAGTCAAACACCATAGCCATTTCTGCCATCACCGAAAAAGATCAAGGGTAACCAAGCCTAAGGCCGGAGGACAGCTCAGTCTTCGACCTGCCCCAGTTCGCGCTGGGCGCGACGGTCGCCGGCGCGAGCAGCCGAACGCAACAAATCGTGGCCGATGCGCCGGTCACGGGCATTTCCGCACTCGCGGCACATCAGTTGGCCAAGACGGCTCTGAGCGGCCACCACGCCTTCGCGGGCGGGCTGCTTGAGCAAGCGTCCGGCGAGATGCTTGATATTGTTGCTCTGCCCCAGGCGCGGGCTGTCGAGCAGCCACAAAGCAACCTTCAAGGAAAAACGCTTGGGCGCGGTAACAGTTTGGGGCGTGTCGGTAACAGAAGGTGATACTGAGCGAAACTTCATAAAGTACTGTGGGGCAGAACGGAAGGCGCGCCACTCTACTCTTTTTTTCGTACAGGTAAAGCTGAAAAAACCGTGCACGCCCGTCCTAGAGCAAGCGCTCGGGACAATCCACAGAAGCTGTGGATAACTCAGTGGACAACCCCCCTTGAACAGGCGCAAAGCCCCATGGAACGGGGGCCGCGGTCAAACTGACGATTTTTTCACCAATAAAAAAAAGCGAGATTTTTCATTGACTTAAATTTTGATTACAGGCAAATGGGCGCACTTGCACACCCGTGGCAGCAGGGTTACACCCTTGGCCACAAATGTGCACAAGTCCCGATCGGCTGGTTATATCGTCGGCGTTTTTTGATTCAACACCGGTTAAACATGTTACTAAGCGCGCAAACCCGAGGGCTTTTCAAATCTGCCTCGGCTCGCCACACTGCGCCACCGCCAATGCAAACCAGTAGGGCCGATGAAAGGAATTCTGTTATTCGCCGGGCTGCTGCTGGCCATCTGCGCGACCTCGCTTGGGATCAATGCCGCGCTCCCCTCGCCGGACGGCGCACTGTTTGCTATTGCTATCCTGCTATCGGCCGCCTTTACCGCCGTGATTCTGTGCATCGAACTCAGTGATGGCAGAATTAACGACATGGGCGATGTGATCCGCATGATCGAGACCGGCCAGTCCTTGCGGCTGACGCTCGCCGCCTACGGTCTGGGCTGTGCCTTGGCCGCATCCATGACCGTGCTGGTCTATTGCGAGTTACTCGGCGGCTGAACGAAGTTTTTTTGCAATCGGCCTTCCCTTCCCTGTTTCAATCCGTTACTATCCGCGGCGTTAGTACCAAGCTGAAAGTCAATTCTGGTCGAACACGTCCCCTGAACCACATGGGATCGGCCACCTCGATGGTTTCCAGGTATTCCTTGCGACGACACTGCCTTTGAACAAGCAAAGGGTGGCGCGAAGTTCCAATACTCTGACCGAACCAACCTGCAAATTGATCAGGATCTCCACCCTGGGCCCAGAACCTTTGCCCTTGTTGTGTTGCCTGCCCTCCTAAGTACCTACCTGCCAGCCCAAGCGCGCCAAATTTAATTGCGCTTCAAACTGGCTGCTTTGTTCCAGTCGGGTTCTTCGTTTGATCAATGGTGATCAGCGTTACTGGAACGTTTTAACGTTGCACGGTTCTTATCCGTGTCATTTGTAGGAACACCAATAATATGAACGCTCAAATCCACACTCAGGATGCCATTCGCACCCTCACCAACGCTTTTGCCCCAATGAACTGCCTGATCATGGCCGCTCGCAAAGGCTGCTTCAGCTTCACCCTGGTCAACGAACACGGCATCGCTCGTCACAGCGAACGCCTGTACCCCGATCAATACTCCAGCGCAGAACCGCTGCAGGCCGTGATCGATCGTACCCGTCAGGCACTGACTGCCTGATCGACCCGCGTCGCTGAAACCTCAAAAACCCTGTTTGAATAACAGGGTTTTTTATTGCCTGGAATTTGGCCCTGAGTTCGCCGGGCTAAGTACAAATGGATATAAACGTTATAACCAGTTGCAGAAGATGTTTTAAAAACAGTCCTTTACATCGTGAATATGACACTACACTTCAACTCAAGCGGCGTGATCCGCTTACGACGGGCCTGAGATCCGATTCACCGCTGCCAAGCCCCCCCCTCTCAGGCTCGTCCACTCTTTGCAAGGACTGAGGCTCGTATGGGTATTGCCGCCAGTGAATTGTGTCGTTATGTGATCAGGCCGACGCTGATGTACCTCGGCCGCCACAGCTCGACAGCCGAATCCCTGCTGCTGGGCATTGCCGCCAGCCAGTCAGAACTGGGCTCGGCGCTGCATGACCGCCGCGGCCATGGCCTCTATAGCATCACCGAACCACGCCACCGCGCCCTCTGGGATAACTACCTGGCGCTGGACCCGGAACGCGCCAGCCTGGTGCGCGGGCTGGCCAGCCAACATGCGTTCCTCAGCGCGCCCCAGTTGGAGCTGACGGTAAACCTGCGCTACGCCACCGCGATCGCCTGGTTGCTGGTGGAACAACATCGTCCTGCCCTGCCCGCGCCCGGCGATGTACTGGCCATGGCGCGTATCTGGAAAGAAATATTCCACCCTCAGGGCCGCCTGCGAGATTTCACCCAAGCCTGGCAAACCTGTGTAATCCCAATGAAACAGGCAGCTTGCTGACCGGGCAAATTGCAAGATTCGCCAAAAAACGGCGATTTTGGTCTGATTGTCCTACAAAAACGCTCTATCTCCCGCATTACAGCCTATAGCGCGATGTGAAATTTATTGATACTTTCCGCAGCGGTGATCACACGGAGTTCTAATAATGAAAAAAGTAATGCTCAAGACCACACTTAGCCTCGCCGTTGCCATGGCATCCTCCCAACTGTTCGCCAGCGGCTTTGCGCTCAACGAACAGAGCGTGAGCGGGATGGGTACCGGTTTCGCAGGTCGCTCTTCTTCTGCCGATGATGCGAGTACTGTGTTCGGTAACCCTGCCGGTATGGCACGTCTGGAAGGCCAACAGATCACCGGTGGCGTTGCAGCCATTGATGCCTCCACCGATATCAGCAATGTCAGCGGCCGCTCCGCTGGCAGCAACAAAGGCGATATGGTGCCTTTCACCGCCGTGCCTTTCGGTTTCTACACCAATAAACTTAACGACCAGTGGGCTGTCGGCTTCGGCGTCTATGCGCCGTTCGGCCTGGTGACCGACTACGAAAGCGGCTTCCAGGGCCGTGGCTTTGGCAGCAAGAGCGAAGTGAAAGTCATCACCTTGCAACCGACTGTCAGCTACGCCTTCAACGACCGCGTTTCCGTGGGTTTTGGCCCGACCATCAACCGCATCGCCGGCACCCTGGAATCGGACCTGACGCTGAACCCTCGCGCGCCAGACACCAATATCAAGATCAAGGGTGACGACACCGCGCTGGGCTTCAACATCGGCGTACTGGTCCAGGCCACCGATACCACCCGTGTCGGCCTGACCTACCACTCCAAGGTCAGCTACAAGCTGGACGGCCACACCGAAGTCACCGCACCGACCGCGACCTCGCCGTTCCTGCGCAGCAACCGCTATGACGCCTCGCTGAAAATCGACACACCTGAGTCCTACGACCTGTCCGTCACTCAAGACCTGACCGACGCGTGGAAACTCTACGCCGGTGCAACCTGGACACGCTGGAGCCGCCTCAAAGACATCACCGTCAAGAACGAAGGCGTCAGCGGCGCTACTGGCGGCGCGCTTGCCCCAGGCCTGGTCAGCACAATCAAGGAAGACCAGAACTGGCACGACACCTGGGCCTACGCCGTGGGTACTTCGTACCAGCTCACCAAGCAAGTGGTACTGCGTACCGGCCTGACATTCGACCAGTCGCCTACCAACAACACGGATCGCTCACCGCGCATCCCGACCGGCGACCGTACTATCTTCAGCCTGGGCCTGGGCTACCAGGTCATGGATAACATGACCATCGACCTGGCCTACTCCTACCTGAAGGAAGAGGACGTCAAGATTTCACGCTCCAACCAATTGGCCAGCTACAACGCCAAGTATGAAAACAGCGCCAACGGTTTCGGCTTGGGCATGACCTACAAGTTCTAACCGCAGTCGTATAAAAAAGCCCCGCTCTCCTGTGAAGGAGGCGGGGCTTTTGTTTGGCTGGCGGTCAGGGTTTGGAAGCCAATGCCTGTTCCACCGCCTTGATCAGCTCCGGACTGTCCGGCTTGGTCAGGCTGGAAAAACTGGCAACCACATTGCCTTGGCGATCCACCACATACTTGTAGAAATTCCACTTCGGCGCCGCGTCGGCCTGCTGTGCAAGCACCTTGAACAGGTGCACCGCATCCGGCCCCTTGACCTTCTGCGGCTCGGTCATGGTGAAGGTCACGCCATAGTTCACGTAGCAGACCTTGGCGGTTTCTTCCCCGGTCTTGGCTTCCTGTTTGAAGTCATCGGACGGCACGCCGATCACTTCCAGGCCCTGGCCCTTGTAGCGCTGATATAACGCTTCCAGACCTTTAAACTGTGGGGCAAAGCCGCAGAAGCTCGCTGTGTTAACGATCACCAAGGGCTTGCCAGCGAATTGCTGGCACAGGTCGATGGATTCCTTGGCCCGCAGCTTGGGCAATTGGCCCGCAAGCAACGGTGGGCAACTGGCGGCCATCGCCACGCTGCCAATAGCCATCAGGACGGGTACAGCGAGCCAGCGCATCTGCATGTCAAAAGTCCTTGAGTCAGTTCAGACCCACAACTTAGCAGATCGCCATGCCCAGTTGCATCAATGCCAGGCCGCCCTGATGCCAGCCCCACCAGGCCAGCAGCAATAACACCATCCCCACAGCCACCAGCATAAGACGCGCTGTCATGCTCATGCCGCCTCCATCTGCGCCTGAATACGTGCCACCGGCCGCTCACGCACCGGCCAATTCAGCGCGGCGGCGAGCAGGCTGAGTAAAATTGCCACCTGCCAGATCAAATCGTAGCTACCGGTTCGATCATAGACCACCCCGCCCAGCCACCCGCCGAGGAACGAGCCAAGCTGGTGGAACAGGAACACAATCCCGCCGAGCATCGAGAGGTTGCGCACCCCAAACAGGGTCGCAACGGTGCCATTGGTCAGCGGCACCGTGGACAGCCACAAGAATCCCATCGCCATGCCAAACAGATACGCCGTGACCTCGGTGACCGGCGCCCACAGGAACAACACAATCACTACCGCCCGCAACAGGTACAAGCCGGTGAGCAGACGCGGCTTGGACATGCGGCCACCGAGCCAACCCGCCGTGTAGGTGCCAAATACGTTGAACAGGCCAATCAAGGCCAGCACCGTGGTGCCCACCGTGGCCGGCAGGTGCTGGTCGACCAGGTATGCCGGCAAGTGCACACCGATGAACACTACTTGGAAACCGCACACAAAAAAGCCGAAGGACAGCAGCCAGAAGCCGGAGTGGGAGCAGGCCTCTTTCAGCGCTTCGCCCAGGGTTTGCTGGCCTACCGTGACCGCCAGCGGCCGGTCCTTGAGCATGGCGACCAGCGGCAGGATCAGCGCCACCATCAAGCCCAGCGCCAGCAAGGCGGCCGACCAGCCGAGCCAGCCAATCAGGCCCAGGGTGCCGGGCACCATGGCGAACTGGCCGAACGAGCCGGCGGCGCTGGCAATGCCCATGGCCATGCTGCGTTTTTCCGGCGCTACGGCGCGGCCAACCACGCCGAGAATCACCGAGAACGAGGTGCCGGACAGGCCAATACCAATCAGCAAACCTGCGCTCAACGACAGCGACCAGGCAGAGTCGGACATGCCCATCAGCACCAGGCCGACGGCGTACAACACCCCGCCGACAAACACCGCCTTGGTCGCGCCGAAACGGTCGGCCAAGGCCCCGGTAAATGGCTGCGCCAAGCCCCAGATCAGGTTCTGCAAGGCGATGGCAAAGGCAAAGGTTTCACGCCCCCAACCGAATTCGCTGCTCATCGGCGCCAGGAACAGGCCAAAGCCATGCCGTACGCCCAAGGACAACGCCAGGATCAGCGCACTGCCTAAAAGGACCCAACCACTGGTGCGCCACATCGAGGTCATTTCTTATTCTCCGTTCGCGGGTATATACCCGCTTATAGTCGAACAAACCGCCGTTCAGGCGAGTTCATCCAGCAAGGCCAACAACATTTCGCGCTTTTCGGCACCGAGCTTATCAATCAGTTTCTGCTGCGCTGCTTCCCACGCCGGCAACGCAGCGCCTAGCCGTTCATGGCCGGCGTCAGTCAACACCACCAGGCGGTTGCGCAAATCGTCGCCCTCCACCAACTGCACCAGCCCTTCACCTTCCAGGACGCGCAGGTTGCGCCCCAGGGTGCTGCGATCCAAGCCCATGGCGTCCGCCAGGCTGGAAATGCTCGGCTGGTCGAGACGCTGCAGGTTGCACAACAGAGAATACTGGGCAACGTTGATCCCGAAGCCGTCGAGAGCGCCGTCGTAGTGCCTGCTGACGCCACGGGCGGCACGTCGCAGGTTGGTGCATAAACATTGGGAGGCAAGCATAGAGCGTGTATATACCCGGAGTTAACCAATTGCAAGAAAGCGTTACAACGCCAGCCCGACCAGCACCGCGACTTCAAGCAGCTCCAGCAGTGCGCCAGCAGTGTCGCCCGTGGTACCGCCCAGACGCTTGACCATCAACTGGCGCAGCCACACGAAACACAGGGCCGCCAGCAACACCGCGATGCCGCCGCTGAAACCACCGATCAGGATGCAGGCCAACCCGCTGAGGATCAGCACCTGTTGGCCGACAATTCGCGGCAGATGATCTGACAGTGCCTGGCCCAATCCGCCCGCCCGCACATAGCGCGTGGTGAGAAACAGCGCCAGCATCGAAGCACGTCCGATCAAAGGCGCCAGGATCAAGGCGGCGCCATTGTGTTGTTCGATCAACGCCACCAACGCGCTGAACTTGAGCAGCAGCACCAGCCCCAGGGTGACCACCGCAATCGGGCCGCTGCGCGGGTCTTTCATGATGCTGAGGGTGCGCTCCCGGTCGCCAAAACCGCCCAACCAGGCATCGGCGCTGTCGGCCAGCCCGTCCAGGTGCAGGCCACCGCTGAGCAGCACCCAGGCGGTGAGCAGCAACGCGGCGTGCAACAGCAACGGGGTACCCTGCAACACCTGGTTGAGGCCCCATAACAGCACGCCGAACAGCAACCCTACCAGCGGATAAAACAGCAACGAACGGCCCAGCTCTTGAGGCTGCGGCATACCCGGCAAGCGAATGGGCAGGCTGCTGAGAAATTGCAGGGCGATCCAGAACGGCAGCATCATCAGCGCCCTTCCTTCAACACGCCATCGGCCGCAACCTGCAGGCCGAACAGGGCACCGTGGCCCACTTCGACATTCAGCAGTTGCTCACGGGGCAACCCTCGCGCCTGGGCCAGCAGCAGGCGCATTACACCGCCATGGCTGATCAACAGCACGCGCTGGCCAGCACAGGCCTGATGCAGCCGCCTGACAGCGCCAAGCACGCGCGCGGAAAACTGGATGACCGGCTCGCCTTCCGGCGGCGTGAATTCATAGGGGTTGGCCCAGAACAAGCCCAGCCCTTGGGCATCGGTGTCCATCAACGCGGCCGCACTCTGCCCTTCCCACGCGCCGAAGTGCAGCTCTTGCAGATCGGCCTCCAGAGTCACCGGCACATCGAGCTGTGCCCCCAACTCCTGGGCGAACAGAGCGCAGCGTTGCAGCGGTGAGCTGATCAGCCGATCCCACGGCCCCTGCCCCACCACTGCGTCGCGCATCTGCCGCCAGCCGTTGGCGGTCAGCGCATCGTCCAGGCTGCCACGCAGGCCTCCGCCCAGTTCGGTTTCGCCGTGACGCAGCAGGTCCAGGCGCAAGGTCATGCGGGGCGGTCCGCCACGGCGGCTTCGGCGAAGGTCGCCATCTGCCCGTGCAGCGCACACGCCAGGCGCAACAAAGGCACCGCCAACGCCGCGCCGCTGCCTTCGCCCAGGCGCAGGCCCAGTTCCAGCAACGGTTGCGCATCGAGGCTGTGCAGCACATGGCGATGGCCCGGCTCGGCACCCCGATGGCCGAACACCAACCATTCGCGGCACGCCGGGTTCAAGCGCACCGCCACCAGCGCGGCCACGCTGCAGATGAACCCATCCACCAGCACCACGATGCCTTCCTGGGCGCAGGCCAGGTAGGCGCCAACCAAGGCAGCAATTTCAAAACCGCCGAGATTGAACAGGGTTTGCAACGCATCGCTGCGCTGACCGGCGTGCAACCCCAGGGCGCGCTCGATGACCGCGACCTTGTGGCTGACCCCTGCGGCATTCAAACCGGTGCCAGGGCCTGTGAGGTCAGTGACCTGGCAATCCAGCAATGCGCAGGCCAAGGCACTGGCGGCAGTGGTATTGCCGATGCCCATCTCACCGCCGATAAAGAGTTGCGCGCCGCTTTCCAGGGCACGGCGTGCGCTGTCTCGTCCAGCTTGCAAGGCCAACTGCCCTTGGGCTTGGGTCATCGCCGGGCCATGCACGAAATTAGCCGTGCCCGCACCGATATTCAGGTGACGAACGCCGGGCAAATCCAGGGACGGCGTGACCGTGCCGAGGTCAATCACCTCCAATTGCGCTTGCAGTTGCCGCGCCAACACGCTGATCGCCGCGCCACCGGTGACGAAGTTTTGCAGCATCTGCCCGGTGACCTCTTGGGGAAATGCCGACACGCCTTCAGCGACCACACCGTGATCGCCGGCAAAAATCGCGATCCACAGGTGATCTACCGTCGGTTTGACCTGGCCCTGCAAACCCGCCAGCCGCACCGCCAGGGCCTCCAACTGGCCGAGGGAACCGGCGGGCTTGGTCAACTGCTGCTGACGCGCCAGCGCCTGTTCGTGGGCCGTGGTATCCACCGCCTTGCAGGGGTTGAGCCACCAGGAATCGGTCATAACGCAGTACCTTTCAAAGTCAGGGGCAGGCCGGCAACCGTCAGCACAACGCGCTGACATTGCTCGGCCAAGGCTTGATGCAGCCAACCGGCTTCATCCACATAACGGCGAGTCAACTCGCCCAGCGGCACGACACCCAGACCGGTCTCGTTGCTGACAAAAATGATCTCCCCCGGCAGCGAGGCCAGGGTTTGCAACAGTTGATCACGCTCGGATGCAAGGCGAGCCGGGTCTTCGAGCATCAGAAGATTGGTGAGCCATAAGGTCAGGCAATCCACCAGCAGGCAGCGATCAGTGGCGGCGTTTTCCTGTAGCACACGCGCCAGGTCGATGGGCTCTTCAACCAGGCCCCAATGGTCGGGACGACGCTGGCGGTGCAGCGCGACGCGCTCGCTCATCTCACTGTCGAGCGGTTGGCTGGTGGCGATATAAATGACGGCAAGCCCGCTCTCTGCGGCAAGCTTTTCGGCCAGGCGGCTCTTACCCGAACGGGCACCGCCGAGGATCAATTGATACATGCAAAGGCCCCTGGCAAATGATGTGGCGAGGGAGCTTGCTCCCGTGACGGCCTGACAGCCGACGCTGATCCAGCTGACGCACCGCGACCCAAATGTGGGAGCTGGCTTGCCTGCGAAGACGGCCTGACAGTCAACACAGTTGGACCGTGTACATATCCATTTCTGCGGTAACGGCCACTTAGGGTTCCGCTTTTACAGCGGCTCACTTTTGAAAAGCGCAAAAGTAAGCAAAACGCTCTTGCCCCACCACTCGGCACCTCGCCCAGGCTCGGTGTGCCCGTAATCCGCCAGTGATTTGGGGGGCCGCCTAAGATCAAGATCAAAAGCAGATCAAGATCAAGGGCGGCTCGCTTCGCATCGTGGTTACCGTTGAGCACTACAGCGTTGTGTAGATACACATGGCTATCGCAGGCAAGCCAGCTCCCAGAGTTGGATGGTGTGAACACCGTCAGATCCCACATAGCTTGCGCAACAAATCGGTGTCCAAGTGGTGCTCCACCAAGTCCGCCAACCGCTCGATATCGCGCTCGCGCAAGCCGTGATAATCCACCTCTTGCACATCCTGCAACCCGGCCCAACGCAGCAACGCGCTGCACGCAGCCGGGGTCTCGAATAGGCCGTGCAGGTAGGTGCCTAGAATTTGCCCATCAGGGCTCTGCGCGCCATCGCTGCGGCCATCGTCCAGCAGGACCGCAGCGCTTGCCAAGGCAGCGCCGCAGGTCACCCCCGCATGGATTTCATAACCGCTGACGTCGGCATCTTCCAATACCAGACGCCCACGCACATTGCGCAGTTGTTTCTCTTGTTCCAGGGTGGTGCTGAACGCCAGCAACCCAAGGCCGGCACTGGAGCCCGCGAGCCCTTCCAGACCCAGCGGGTCATGGACCTGCTCGCCGAGCATCTGCAAGCCGCCGCAGATCCCCAGTACCTTGCCGCCATAACGCAGATGCCGCGCCACGGCGGTGTCCCAGCCATTGGCACGCAGATAGGCCAAGTCACTGCGCACGCTTTTCGAGCCCGGCAGGATGATCAGGTCAGCGGCAGGTATCGCCTGGCCCGGCCCGACGAACTGCAAGTCCACCTGGGGGTGCAAGCGCAGCGGGTCGAAGTCGGTATGGTTGCTGATGCGCGGCAGCACCGGCACCACCACCTTGAGCACCTGGGCGGCCTTGTCGATCTGGCGCTGGTCGATGCCGTCTTCCGCCTCCAGGTGCAGGTCCATCACGTAGGGCAGCACGCCGACGACCGGTTTGCCGGTGCGCGCTTCGAGCCAGTCCAGCCCTGGTTGCAGCAACGCGATATCGCCGCGAAAACGGTTGATGATGAAGCCCTTGACCCGCGCCTGTTCACTGGGCGACAGCAGCTCCAGGGTGCCAACCAGATGGGCAAACACGCCGCCGCGGTTGATGTCCGCGATCAACAGCACCGGGCAGTCCACCGCCTCGGCGAAGCCCATGTTGGCAATGTCATTGGCGCGCAGGTTGATCTCGGCCGGTGAGCCCGCGCCTTCGACCATCACCACCGGGTAGGCCTGGCTCAAACGCGCGTGGGAGGCCAGCACCGCTTGCATCGCAATGGCTTTGTAGTCGTGATAGGCCACGGCATTCATGCTGGTGACCGCACGGCCATGGATGATCACTTGGGAGCCGGTGTCGCTGTTGGGCTTGAGCAATACCGGGTTCATGTCGGTATGGGGCGCCAGGTTGGCAGCCTGGGCCTGCACCGCCTGGGCGCGGCCGATCTCGCCGCCTTCGGCGGTCACCGCGCTGTTGAGCGCCATGTTCTGCGGCTTGAACGGCGCCACCGCGACACCCTGGCGTACCAGCCAGCGACACAGCGCAGTCACCAGGGTGCTTTTACCGGCGTCGGAGGTGGTGCCCTGCACCATCAACGTGGTCATGTGGCGTCCTTGTAGGCGGCCAGGGCTTCATCAAGGCGCAGCCAGTCGGCTTCGGTGTCGGGCAGGCCCAAGCGCACGCTGCTGTTGTGCACGAACAGGCGCAGCAGGATGCCGCGTTGGGCCATGAATTCGTACAGCCGTTCAGCGTGGGGGGTAATCAACCACTGGAACAATGCGCAGCCGCCGTGCGGTTGAAGCCCACGGCGCTCAAGCAACTCGAACAGACGCTGGCCGGCTGCGATGCAACGACTGCGCTGGCGCGCATGCCCGTCGGTGTCGCGCAGGCACACTTGGCCCAACACCCGCGTCGGCCCACTGACGGCCCAGGGCCCGACCTGTTCGGCCAACAGCTTGAGCAACTTGCGCTCGGCCAGCACAAAGCCCAGGCGCACGCCGGCCAAGCCGAAGAACTTGCCGAATGAGCGCAGTACGATCAAGCCGACCTGATCGGCATGGCTGGCCAGGCTCAAGTCCGGGGTCACGTCAATGAACGCCTCGTCCACCACCAGCCAGCCACCGCGCTGGGCCAACCGCGCATGCCAGTCCAGCAGGCGTTGCGGGCTCAGGCTCAAGCCCGTGGGGTTGTTGGGGTTGACCACGACCAGCACGTCGAGGCTGTCGAGAAAGAAGTCGACTTCCTGCTCCTGCACTTCGCGCACCACATAACCGGCGCGGCGCCAGGCTTCGGCGTGTTCGGCGTAACAGGGCGAAAGCACGCCGACCTTGCCGGAACGACGCAAGCGCGGCAGCAGTTGGATCGCGGCCTGAGAGCCCGGCACCGGCAGCAATGGGCCGGCGCCGTAGTACTCGCTGGCAGCCTTCTCCAAGCCGTCATCGGTTTCCGGCAAGCGCGCCCAGGCACGCAAGGGAATCTCGGGAATCGGCCACGGCCAGGGCGCCAGGCCGCTGGACAGGTCGAGCCAATCCGCTTCGGCAATGCCGTACTCAATCGCGGCCTTACGCAGCCGACCACCATGTTCAAGCATAGATTTGCGCCCCCACGCACAGGACCAGCAGCCACAGCCATACGCCGCGCTGCACCAGTTGCCAGCCGCGATCAATGGAATCGGCGTCGGCCGGCGGGCCTTCGCCCAATGGCGGGCGCTGATGCACCTCGCCGTGATAAATCGCCGCGCCGCCGAGCTCCACACCCAAGGCACCGGCCCCTGCCGCCATCACCGGGCCGGCGTTGGGGCTGTCCCAAGTCGGGCCCTGAGTGCGCCAGCATTTGAGCGCCAGGCGGGTTTTACCCAATAACGCGTAGGTTAAAGCCACCAAGCGCGCAGGAATATAGTTGAGCACATCATCGATCCTGGCGGCTGCCCAACCGAAGCGCTCAAAGCGCTCATTGCGATAGCCCCACATGGCGTCCAGGGTGTTGCTCAGACGATAGAGCACCACGCCCGGCACACCGGCCACCACAAACCAGAACAACGCGGCGAATACCGCATCGCTGCCGTTCTCCAGCACCGATTCGGTGGCTGCGCGGGCCACTTCAGTACGGTCCAGTTCACTGGTCTGACGGCTGACTAGGTAACTCACACGTGTACGCGCCTCGTCCAGGTCATCACGGCGCAGGGCCTGGGCCACTGGTATCACGTGCTCGCCCAGGCTGCGCATGCCCAGGGCGCAGTACAACGCCAGGATCTCCAGCAGCCAGCCGATATAAGGCGCCCACGACAACGCCGTGGCCAGCAGGGTCAGCGGCACCACCGCAATAAACCACGCGGTCACACCATGGCTGCGCCAGCCACGCCCGCCAGTATTGAAACGTTGCTCGATGCGCCCGGCGAAATTGCCAAACGCCACCAGCGGATGCCAGCGCCTGGGCTCACCGAGCAGCGCATCCAGCGCCACCGCAGCCACACACAGCAAGGCCACACTCATTGACTCACTCCCCACGTGTTTTCATACAGCATGTCACTCAGCGGTCGCGGATCGGCCCAGCCTTCAAGCTGCAACATCGGTGCCGGGTAAAACTCGGCCACCGGCCCCAGGCACAACACTGCAAGGGGTTTTGCGCCGGGTGGCAAACCCAGCAACTCGGCCAGGGCCTGGGGGTCGAACAGCGAAACCCAGCCCATGCCCAACCCTTCCACGCGCGCCGCCAGCCACAGGTTCTGGATGGCGCAGGAGAGCGAGGCCATGTCCATTTCCGGCAGGGTGCGGCGCCCGAAGATGTGGCGCTCGCGATCGTCCATCAAGGCAGCGACCAATACCTCCGCACAATCGTTGATGCCTTCGACCTTGAGCTTCATGAACGCATCGGAGCGCTCGCCCAATGCTTCGGCGGTGCGTACGCGCTCTTCTTCTACCAACTGTTGAATCTGGCTGCGCAACGAGCGATCGCTGATGCGGATAAAACGCCACGGCTGCATCAGGCCGACGCTGGGCGCCTGGTGCGCAGCGTGGAGCAGGCGCTGCAGCAGTTCAGGCGCGACGCTGCCACCGCGGAAGTGGCGCATGTCGCGGCGTTCGGCGATGGCGCGGTAGACGGCTTCGCGGTCGGCTTGGGGGAATGCGTTGTCAGTCATGGCCTCTTCGCGAGCAAGCCCGCTCCCACATTGGATTGGTTTGCAACTGGGTCAACTGTGGGAGCTGGCTTGCCTGCGATAGCGGTCTCAAGGTCGGGCGCAAACAACGCGGCCACCGCGCCAGGATTCGACGGAAAATAAAAGTGCACATAGGAGGCGGTCAAACGACCCTGTCGGTAAACCGCTTCGGCACCGCGCCCGCCGTTAGGGCTCAGGCCACGGGCAATCGGCGCCCATTCGGTACTGGTCAGGGAATGGTGATAGGTATGCCCACGCAAGGTCCCCTCCGGCAGCTCGACGCTTTGCAGCGCCAGGGCCGCGAGTTTCTTCTGCATCACCGCATCGCCTTGCAACAAGCCAACCAGTTCGGCGCGCTCACCCTCCACATTGGTCAACGAGTCGAGCAGATAGAGCATGCCACCGCATTCGGCGAGCAGCGGTTTGCCAGCGGCGTGATGAGCACGAATGGCGTCCAGCATCGAGGTATTGGCCGACAATGCCTGGTGGTGCAGTTCCGGATACCCGCCGGGCAAATAGAGGCTGTCCGCTTCAGGCAATTGGCGATCATGGATCGGTGAGAAGAACTTCAGCTCCGCGCCCATTGCCCGCAACAGATCCAGGCTGGCGCCGTAAGTAAAAGCAAAGGCTTCGTCACGGGCCACGGCAATCCGCACACCGGCCAGCAAGGGTTCGGTTTCGATCACGTGCGGCGCGGCAAAGGTCACCGGCGGCGGCAGGGCCACTTCGCAACTGCTGCCCAACGCCTGGGCGGCGGCATCCAGGCGTATATCAAGGTCATTCAGTTCGCTGGCTTGCACCAGGCCCAGGTGGCGGCTGGGCAGTTCGATGCCGGTCTCGCGGGACAATGCACCGTACCAACGCAAGCCCTCAGTGAGGCTGCCTTCAAGCAATTGCGCATGGCGCAGGGTGCCGACGCGATTGGCCAGCACGCCGGCGAATGGCAGGTCGGGCTGATAGCGCGCCAGCCCCAGGGCCAGGGCGCCGAACGTCTGGGCCATAGCCGTGCCATCGATCACGCCCAGCACCGG
This sequence comes from Pseudomonas sp. DW-iso17, assembly GCF_058725345.1. NCBI lineage: Bacteria > Pseudomonadati > Pseudomonadota > Gammaproteobacteria > Pseudomonadales > Pseudomonadaceae > Pseudomonas > Pseudomonas sp. DW-iso17. Next base: position 103,746 of record NZ_JBZXEA010000041.1, read on the forward strand.
TACACCGAAGTGCCGCGCCAAGTCAGCGCTGGAAGGCGTGCCGTCGAACAGGCCCATCACGCCTTCGATGAGGATCAGGTCGGCCTCCCCCGCGGCCTCCCAGAGCAGGCGGCGGCTTTCCTGCTCGCCCACCATCCACATGTCCAACTGGTACACCGGCGCGCCACTGGCACGCTCGTGGATCATCGGGTCGAGAAAGTCCGGCCCGCATTTGAACACGCGCACCTTGCGCCCCAGGTTGCGGTGCAAACGCGCCAACGCGGCGGTGACCGTGGTTTTGCCCTGGCCGGACGCCGGAGCGGCGATCAGTACGGCCGGGCAATGACGGGGCTGATTCAAAGTTCGACGCCTTTCTGTGCCTTGATACCGGCCTGGAACGCGTGCTTGAGCATGCCCATTTCGGTGACGGTGTCGCCCATTTCGATCAGCTCAGGCTTGGCGCCACGGCCGGTGACCACCACATGCTGCATGGGCGGGCGGGCTTGCAGGTCGCTGAGTACCTGGTCCAGGTCAAGATAACCGTGCTTGAGGGCGATGTTCAGTTCATCCAGCACCACCAAGCCGATGGAAGGGTCATTCAACATGGCCCGGGACACTGCCCAAGCCGCTTCGGCAGCGGCGATATCGCGCTGGCGATCCTGGGTTTCCCAGGTGAAACCTTCGCCCATCACGTGAAAGCGCACCTGCTCGGGGAAGCGGCGAAAAAACAATTCTTCGCCGGTGCTGTTACGCCCCTTGATGAACTGCACCACACCGCACTGCATGCCATGGCCCATGGCCCGGGCCAACATGCCGAACGCCGAACTGCTCTTGCCTTTGCCGTTGCCGGTCAGCACCAGCAGCAGGCCGCACTCGTTGGGGGAATTGGCGATGCGCTCGTCAATCACGGCTTTTTTGCGCAGCATGCGCGCCAGGTGGCGTTCGTCGCGATCGTGGGAATCAGTCATGGCAGCTCTCCGTTGGGGCTGGACAAAAACGGCGGGCAGGAAAAAGAAACAACAGACAGCCAAGCATCGCCCACCGTGATGCTGTTGGATGATTCAGGCCGGTCTCCGGGCTCATGAGTGGCGCTTTTGATAGCAAGCAGCCGAGGGCGCGCCTTCCCATATCGCACGCGACACAGTGGCAAACAGCACCGTCTTGACTCATTTACCGTTGCGGGGGCAGCGCCGGAATCGCGGCAGCACTGTGTACAAGTGCGCTCACTCACCGGCTTCCCTGTTTCACTCTGTCGACGCGCGCGCCACAGAGCACCTGGAACAAGCCGCGAAGGTTAGTGGGTTGGGGGTGGAGCGTCAATTAAAGCTGGCCTTGTACTTGAACCATCCGCCGTTCGTGCTTCTCTACCCCTACAGGTATCAAGGAGAAAACCATGCCTAAAACCCGACTTGCCCTACTGATCATGTTCGCCGGTAGCCTCGCTGCGTGCGGCGAAAGCTCGACCCTGCAGGTCGCCGACGGCACCGGGCCCTCGCCCCGGCTGCCGGAGCCGAACAAGACGTTGATCCCCACCGTCAATATCGCCCCGGCCATCGGCTGGCCCGAAGGCGCCAAGCCAATCGCGGCCGCAGGCACCCAAGTGGCCGCATTCGCCGAAGGCCTGGACCACCCGCGCTGGCTCTACGTGCTGCCCAACGGCGACGTGCTGGTGGCCGAGACCAATGCACCGCCCAAGCCGGACGATGCCAAAGGCGTGCGCGGCTGGGTGATGGAAAAAGTCATGGACCGCGCTGGCGCCGGCGTGCCGAGCCCGAACCGTATTACCTTGCTGCGCGATGCCGACCATGACGGTGTGGCAGAAACTCGCACGGTGTTCCTGGAGAACCTCAATTCGCCGTTTGGCATGACCTTGGTGGGCAACGACCTGTATGTGGCCGATTCGGATAAGTTGCTGCGCTTCCCCTATCAGCCGGGTGAAACCGCAATCACCTCCCCAGGCACCAAGGTGGTGGATTTACCCGGTGGCCCCTTGAACCACCACTGGACCAAAAATGTGGTGGCCAGCCAGGACGGCAGCAAGCTGTACGTGAGCGTCGGCTCCAACAGCAACGTCGGCGAAAACGGCCTGGAAGCCGAACAGGGCCGCGCCGCCATTTGGGAAGTCGACCGCGCCAGCGGCCAACACCGCATTTTTGCCTCCGGCCTGCGCAACCCCAACGGCATGGCCTGGGAACCCCAGAGCGGCAAGCTGTGGACGGCAGTCAACGAGCGCGATGAAATCGGCAGTGACCTGGTGCCGGATTACATCACCTCGGTCAAGGATGGCGGCTTCTACGGCTGGCCTTTCAGTTATTACGGCCAGCATGTAGATGTGCGTGTGACCCCGCAGAACCTGGACATGGTCGCCAAGGCCATCGCTCCCGACTATGCGGTAGGCCCCCATACTGCCTCGCTGGGGTTGACCTTCGCCGAGGGCAGCAAACTGCCGGCCCCCTTCAGTAATGGCGCATTTATCGGCCAGCATGGTTCCTGGAACCGCAAGCCGCACAGTGGCTATAAGGTGATTTTCGTCCCCTTCGAAGGGGGCCAGCCGAAAGGGCAACCGGTGGATGTGCTGACGGGGTTTCTTGATAGCGATGAGAAAGCCATGGGCCGGCCGGGCGGCGTGGTGATAGATCAGCAGGGTGATTTGCTGGTGGCCGATGATGTGGGCAATAAGGTTTGGCGGGTGTCGGCTGTTAAGTAAATAACCACATACCCATGTGGGAGCGGGCTTGCCCGCGATTACGGTGGCCCAGCCAACTAAGCCGTTGACTGACACACTGCATTCGCGGGCAAGCCCGCTCCCATATTTTGGAGTTTTATTGATTCAGGGGTTACGCGCCAGATTCCCTGGCAACACGCGCTTGGCACTCAGGTAGGCATTCTGCCAATACGCTTTGGATAGCGTATCCAGCTTCACCGTACCGCCGGTCTGCGGTGCATGCACGAAGCGCCCTTCGCCCACATAGATGCCCGCATGGCTGACCCGCGAACCGCCACCGGTGGCGAAGAACAGCAGATCGCCGGTTTGCAGGTTTTGTTCGCTGACGTCCTGGGCACGCATCACGATCAATTCACGGGTGGTGCGCGGCAATGAGATGCCGGCAGCGTCGCGAAATACAAAGCCGATCAAGCCACTGCAATCGAACCCCGAGTCCGGTGTGTTGCCGCCCCAGCGATATGGCGTGCCGACCAGGCCCAGCGCACGAAAGAGCACGTCTTCGGCAGCAGGCGAGAAATTTTGGGTGGCATAGTTGAACACCGGCTTAGGCTTGACCGCGACGGGCGCGGGCGGCGGTGTACGACTGGCGCAGGCGCTGAGCAGCGCGGCGCAAACAATAAGCATCAGGCGGGCCGAGGTCGACATGTGCAGAACAATCCTGGTCTGGATGCGGCTTTCGCTGCCGAACGTTGAAAACCAGAACGCGCAAGCAAAGCTCGCGCGAACGGATGACAACAATGTCCAGGGATTCTAGCGCTTACACGTCAAACTTCAAGTATCACTTTAACTTTACTTACTAGCGGTAACCGTAGTCGGAGCCATGGCGAGTGCACGTTTGGCTTCGATGAAGGTTTTGCTCCAGTAGCTGTCACCGAGGTTATCGACCCGAACACCACCACTGCGGCGGCTGCTGGAGTGAATAAACTGGTTATCGCCCAGGTAGATACCGGCGTGGCTGACACGACCGCGACCACTGGTACTAAAGAAAAGCAGATCACCGGGCTTGAGGTTGTTTCGCGCGACCAACGGTGCATTCACGTTGATCATCTCGCGCGTAGAGCGCGGCAGATTCATGCCAGCTTCTTCACGAAACAGGTAGCCAATGAACCCACTGCAATCAAAACCGGCTTCCGAGGTGCCGCCGAAACGGTAACGGGTACCGATCAAGGACATGCCGCGCTCAAGGATGCTGTCGGCCAGAAGAGGCAGTTGGTAAGGCTTGCTGTCAGAGAACTCGGCGAGTTCTTTTTCGGTTGCCACCTCTTCTTCATAAACAGAAGCAGACTGTGCAGCAACGAACTTTGCCTGATTTTGAACCTGTGGTTTTTGCTGTTCTGCCACCTGCTGAGGGTGGGAGGCGCAACCAAACAACAGGGTAACGAGTGCGAGAGGCACGAGGGGTGCGAAGCGATTTAGCATGGGCACGACCGTGGCTGATGTGTAAAGAAGCCGAGACTATGCCCTCTATCACATCGATTTGCAAATTCAATCGCGATCTATGTGACTTATCGTTTCGACTATGCCATCTAAGCCGTGATTCCATTTCTCGCTTGAGTTGCGTAGCCCTTCGGGCTCAAACGCAGGTTTTCTGACGCCTTGAAAATGCCGTTACACGGAAAATCAAGACCTTACCAGCCCAAGGTTTCTTTCAGGAAAGGGATCGTCAATTTTCTTTGTGCCTGCAAGGAAGCCTGGTCGAGTTGCTCAAGCAAATCGAACAGCGCGCTCATGCTGCGGGTGCCACGGGTGAGGATAAAGTGCCCGACTTCGTCGGTCAGGTGCAGGCCACGACGGGAAGCGCGCAGTTGCAGCGCACGCAGCTTGTCCTCATCGGATAATGGGCGCATCTGGAAGATCAACGCCAGGGTCAGGCGCGACTTGAGGTCAGCCAGCTTCACCGGCAGTTCACGCGGTGAGGTGGACGCGGCGATCAGCAAACGCCGGCCGCTGTCGCGCAGGCGGTTGAACAGATGAAACAGCGCCTCTTCCCACTCCGGCTTGCCGGCCACTGCCTGCAGGTCGTCGAGACACACCAGTTCATATTGCTCAAGGTTATCGAAGATGCCGATCCCGCGGTCCATCAATTCGGCCAAGGGCAGGTAGACCGCCGGCTCGCCCGTCTGCTCGAAACGCAGGCATGCGGCCTGCAGCAGGTGGGTACGCCCCACGCCATGCTTGCCCCACAGATAGATCAGGCTTTCAGTCCACCCGGCGTCGGCTTCGCAAAGCCGCTCCACATAGCCGAGTGCAGCGGCATTGGCGCCTGGGTAGTAATTGATAAAGGTAGCGTCATCACGCAGACGCACACCTAGGGGCAGCTGAATCGGTTTCATGCTGACTGAACGGCTCCCATCGAACCGTTAGTGGCCTCTATGTAAAGTTTGCAAAGTTTATACCCGTGGCGCCGGGCGCACAATGCAGCAGACCACAAGCAAAATCAAAGGTTTGCGTTAACCCGGGGGTTTTACGCAGTTTATTTGACGCACCCCGGCGCCAGAAACAACAAACCCGGCCAGGGCCGGGTTTGTGACACCGCGATTACAACTCGGGCTCATCCACCCCGGTATACACGTCCGAATCCTTGTACAGGTCGTGCACATGGCGCACCAACACCATGATCACCGCCGCCACCGGCAGCGCCAACAGGATGCCGGTAAAGCCGAACAGCTCGCCACCCGCCAAAATCGCAAAGATCACTGCCACCGGGTGCAGGCCGATCCGATCGCCCACCAGCAGTGGCGTCAGCACCATGCCTTCCAAGGCCTGGCCCACCATGAACACTGCGACAATCCCCAGCATCGGGTACAGGTCGCCGCCGAACTGGAACAGCCCGGCCACCAGCGCCGCACCGATGCCGATCACAAAGCCCATGTACGGCACGATGGCAGCCAGGCCCGCGATCAAGCCGATCAACAGCCCCAGCTCCAGGCCGATCGCCATCAGGCCAGCAGCGTAAATCACCCCCAGGGCCAGCATCACCAGCAACTGGCCACGCACGAACGCACCCAATACCTCATGACACTCCGCTGCCAGGGAAACAACACGCTCTTCGCGGTCACGAGGCAGCAGACTGCGGATCTTGGCCATCATGATGTCCCAGTCTCGCAGCAGGTAGAACGCCACCACCGGGATCAGCACCAGGTTGGTCAACCAGCCGATCAGCGCCAGGCTCGACGCAGTCGCCTGGCTGAGCACCACCGTGACGATATCGGTGGTCTTGTCCATATGCTCGCTGATAGCTGCCTTGACCTTGTCGAACTTCCAGAAGCCATCGGCCAGCCCGAACTTGGACTGGGCCCACGGCATTGCCGTGTGCTGCAACCAGTCGAGCATCTGCGGCGCCAGCTCATAGAGGCGAAACAGCTGCTTGGCCAACATCGGCACCAATATCAACACCAGCGCCGTGATGATCAACGTGAACAGCGCAAACACCGTGATCACGCCCCAGGTGCGCGACATGCCGACTTTTTCCAGGCGATCCACTACGGGATCGAACAGATAGGCGAGCAGTAGCGCCACCAGGAACGGCGTCAGGATCGAATGCAGCAAGAACACAAAACCGCACAGCAGGACAATCCCGCCAAGCCACACCCAACGACGCGTATCCGCCATAAACCACTCCATCTGTTTTTTACGCCCTTCTTCTATATAGAAGGAGGAACACTATTTACCAACGAAAACGCAATTGCGCCTGGGGCTCAGGTGCAACAGCCGGTTGCGTGCCATCGATCACGGCTGGCTGGGCCGGGGCTTCGCCAGCAGGAATTTCCTGCAGCTTGGCCAGGCTCAATTGGGTGCGCAGTTGTTCGGCGCTGCCATTGACGCGATACACAATCCGGTTGCCATCCACCCACTGCGGCTGGCCGCCAAAGGGCTCCAGCAAACGACCCAGGGCGGCGTAGCGCTCCAGGTTCATGCCTTGCACTTCAAGCAGTTGCTCACTGCTCACCCCTGGCTTGACCGCAAAGCGCGGCGCCAGCTTTTGGCTGACCGCCAGCAATACCGCGTCGGCAAGCGCGGCAGTGTCAGCGCCTTGAGCGGTACCCTCCTCAGCCTTGTCGCCCAGCCACAAGCGCCATTTTGCCTGCCACTGACTACCCTCCTGACGCGCATGCACTGCCAGCAACGCATCGGCACCGTAACGCTCGGAGGCTGCGCGCAAAGGCGTGGCGTCCGGGCTTTCAAGATTCGGCGCGGTGGCGACTACCTGTTCATCCAGGTCTCCCAGCGGCAAGCGCAGCGGCAGACCCCTGTGTTGCGCGGCTCGGCGCAGGGCCTGGGCAACGGCCTGGCCATCGCCGACCAGGCTGCTGCCTTCAGTTGAATCGTTCAGCCACCAACCCAGGATCGACGGCCGGTTGCTGCCCCAGATCGACAGGCCCGCATCCCGCAAGGCGCGATCGGTGCTGACCGGGTCGAAGTCCACTTGCAGGCTTTCCGGCGGGCCGGCGTCGTAGCCGTACTGGCTGATGATTTGTTGCGGGTCTTTGCGGATCGCTGCCAGGCCAGGGCCATCGGCGGCCTTGGCGTCGCCGGTCAGGCGGATCACGAGGGTCTGCACGGCACGCTGGGTGGCCTGGTCGCGCTCTTGGGGCGACTGGCTGCTGACCGGTTCAAGTACTTGATAGAGGCCATTGAGGGTTTCGGCATGACTCGCCAGGCTGACCAACGACAAGCAGCCTACAAAGAAGAATTTACACAGACGCATGGAAGATTCCCGAACGACAAATTTAGCGGTTGGAACAGACCGCGTGATCTCGGTTTGGCAAGGCTGTGACACAGCGACCGGTAAAACATTCACAAGGTCCCGGTAAGTTTTCATACTGTCATAACGCTAGCGAGCTCAAGGCTATACCTTAATACGCACGATTACCGGCCCGATTTGCATTTTTTTGAACTCATATGCCCTGCCCGTCGGCCCGAGGATGGCCGCTGCCCCTCAAGCCTGATAAAATCGCGCGCCTTCGCAGACCGTCAACGGCAGGGCCCTTTCCAAAAGCCCCCGCCCGCCCGGTCGTTACCCAGAAATCCCCCCTAAAGGCCTGGATCATGAGCAAGCAACCCTCCCTGAGCTACAAGGACGCCGGTGTAGACATCGACGCCGGTGAAGCATTGGTCGAACGCATCAAGAGCGTCGCCAAGCGCACTGCGCGCCCTGAAGTCATGGGTGGCCTGGGCGGTTTTGGCGCCCTCTGCGAAATCCCGGCCGGCTACAAGCAGCCTGTACTGGTGTCCGGCACCGACGGCGTGGGCACCAAGCTGCGTCTGGCCCTGAACCTGAACAAGCACGACAGCATCGGCATCGATCTGGTCGCCATGTGCGTCAACGACCTGGTGGTGTGCGGCGCCGAGCCGCTGTTCTTTCTCGACTACTACGCCACCGGCAAGCTCAATGTCGAGACCGCGACCCAGGTCGTAACCGGCATCGGTGCTGGCTGCGAACTGTCGGGTTGCTCCCTGGTCGGCGGTGAAACCGCTGAAATGCCAGGCATGTACGAAGGCGAAGACTACGACCTGGCCGGCTTCTGTGTCGGTGTGGTGGAAAAAGCCGAGATCATCGACGGCTCCAAAGTAGCTGCTGGTGACGCCCTGCTCGCCCTGCCATCGTCCGGCCCGCACTCCAACGGCTACTCGCTGATCCGCAAGATCATCGAAGTGTCCGGCGCCGACATCGAGAACATCCAGCTCGACGGCAAGCCACTGACCGACCTGCTGATGGCGCCGACCCGCATCTACGTCAAGCCACTGCTCAAGCTGATCAAGGACACCGGCGCCGTCAAGGCCATGGCCCACATTACCGGTGGCGGCCTGCTGGACAACATCCCGCGCGTACTGCCAAAAGGCGCCCAGGCGATTGTCGACGTGGCCAGCTGGCAGCGCCCGGCTGTCTTCGATTGGCTGCAGGAAAAAGGCAACGTCAACGAAACCGAAATGCACCGCGTGCTCAACTGCGGCGTGGGCATGGTGATCTGCGTTGCGCAGGAACACGTTGAAACCGCACTGAACGTGCTGCGTGAAGCCGGCGAGCAACCTTGGGTGATTGGCCAGATCGCCACTGCTGCCGAAGGCGCAGCCCAGGTTGAACTGAAGAACCTCAAGGCTCACTGATGCCCCAGACCTGTGATGTCGTGGTGCTGCTTTCCGGCACCGGCAGTAACTTGCAGGCCCTGATCGACAGCACGCGCACCGGCGACAGCCCGGTGCGCATCGCTGCGGTGATTTCCAACCGCAGCGACGCCTACGGTCTGCAACGCGCCCGTGACGCGGGTATCGATACTCGCTCCCTGGATCACAAGGCGTTCGACGGTCGCGAGGCCTTCGACAGCGCCTTGATCGAACTGATCGACGCCTTCAACCCCAAACTCGTGGTCCTTGCCGGTTTCATGCGCATCCTCAGCGCAGATTTCGTCCGGCACTACGAAGGGCGCCTGCTCAATATCCACCCTTCCCTGCTGCCCAAGTACAAAGGCATGCACACCCACCAGCGCGCCCTCGACGCCGGCGACAGTGAGCATGGCTGCAGCGTGCATTTTGTGACCGAGGAACTCGATGGCGGGCCTCTGGTCGTACAGGCAGTGGTTCCGGTAGAGTCAGGCGACTCGGCGCAGACGCTTGCGCAACGGGTTCATACCCAGGAACACAGGATTTACCCGCTGGCTGTTCGCTGGTTTGCCGAAGGACGGTTGATTCTTGGCGACCAGGGTGCATTATTGGACGGCCAGTTACTCGCGGCCAGCGGCCACTTGATTCGAACCTAGGAGATTTTATGCGTCGCGCCCTGCTTTTCGCTTTTGCGCTGTTCGCTTTGCCTGCCGTACAAGCGGCAGACCTTCACCCCTTCTCCGTCAGCTACACCGCCGACTGGAAACAACTGCCCATGAGCGGTTCGGCTGAACGCAGCCTGAGCAAGAATGGCGACGGTACCTGGACCTTGAATTTCAAGGCCTCGATGATGATTGCCAGCTTGACCGAAACCAGCGTGATCCTGTTCGACAAGGACACCCTGCAACCCAAGAGCTACAGCTTCGAACGCGGCGGCCTGGGCAAGGCGAAGAAGATCAACCTGGACTTCGACCAGAGCGCTAAAAAAGTCACCGGCTTTGAAAACAAAGACCCGGTCAATGTCACTCTCGAAAGCGGCATGCTCGACAAGTCCACCTACCAGCTTGCTCTGCAACGCGATGTTGCCGCCGGCAAGAAGAGCATGAGCTACCGCGTGGTTGAGGGTACTGATACCGATACCTACGACTTCCGCGTGATCGGCTCGGAAAAGGTCCAGACCAAGGTCGGTTCGATCGACGCGATCAAGGTCGAGCGCGTGCGCGACCCGTCGCAGAGCAAGCGCATCACACAGATGTGGTTTGCCAAGGACCAGGGCGGCATCCTGGTTGCCCTGCGTCAGGTCGAGACTGACGGCAAGGAATACAACATCATGCTGCAGGATGGCACCGTTGACGGTAAGGCTGTCAAAGGCAGCTGATTGCTGATGCACCGGAAAAGAGCCTCGCTGAATGCGGGGCTTTTTTTTGCCTG